>JAGAOA010000274.1 GCA_017623955.1 Opitutales bacterium | reverse complement strand
GAGTAATTTCAAATGGAAATTCCTCTTTCATTTCTAAGATAACTCCGCCCTTGAATGAATCTAAAACAACAGCTTCGCTATGTCCTGAACGAGCTAAATCGCAAGTAAAGTTTTTCAACTTTATGTTTTTTGAATTACGGATGACAAAAGGATTTATACGACCATCAAATATAAACTTTGCTCCATTTCCATTTATAGTTATGTTTTCAAAATCAATAATAGGAAATATAACACGCTTAAAACCTTCGTCATTATTGCTAGTAAAAACGTATATATCTGGAGCATAATCCCCACCAAAAACGTATGTAGATTTTTCGAAAGCAATTTCAATGTTTCTTTTACCCTTGTATGATTTATACTTTTTTAGGGCATCAAGTAAAATTTGTGTACAATCGCCTCCATTATTTTTTACGACAATCTTATAACTATCATTTTTTATACAAGGAGTTGCACATGCTGATAACAACAGTGCAACTGCCAAAAACAAAAAATATAAATGATACATACTATTAAATAGACCCCTTGGTAGAAGGAATTTGACCTTGTAAACGAGGATTTATTGCCACTGCATTATTTAAAGCCTTAGCAAAACACTTAAAAGCCCCTTCAGCAATGTGATGAGGTTCTTCGCCATATTCAAGCTTTACATGTAAATTTGCTCCAGCTTCATTTGCAAACGCTTGGAAAAATTCTTTGCATAAAGAGACATTGAAATCACGAACTCGACCATCACTATTACCCAAATCGTAAACCAATATTGGTCTATTGCTCAAATCTACTGCAATGCGTACCAAGGTTTCATCCATAGGCAAGATGAAAAACCCATATCTATTCATACCAGCCTTATCTCCAACTGCCTGCTTAAAAGCTTGCCCAAGTACAATACCGACATCTTCAACCGTGTGATGATAGTCTATTTCAATATCCCCCTTTGCACGAATAGTGATATCAAAAACACCATGTCTTGTAAAGAGTTCTAACATGTGATTAAAAAACGGAATTCCCGTTTCGATGTCGTATTTACCCGATCCATCTAAATTCAACTCTAGTTCTATTTGAGTTTCCTTTGTGTTGCGGATTATTTTTGCAGTTCTATTTTTCATAAATTTATCCATTGATTTGTTATATCTACAAACTTTTTCATTTGCAATTCAGTTCCAATACTCAAACGAATCGATTTATTTATCGTTACTTCATTTGGGAAATAACGCAATAAAATTTTATTTTTACGCAAATATTCAAATAAACTCTTTGCAATCTCAGGACTTTCATTGCCATTTGAATCTTTTGGAGTAAACAAAACAAAATTTGCAGAACTTTTAAAATAATGCCAACCTAAAGAATCGAAATATTGTTCAATTTTTTCGCGTTCTTCTAAGACCAACGCAAGTTTCTGGGAATAGTAAATATTATCGTTCAAAGCAGCAACGCCCGCTACTTGAGCAAGACGATCCAAATTATAACTATCGCGAACACGATCAAGAACTTCTAATATTGTTGGATTCGCCAATCCCCATCCAATACGCATACCAGCCAATCCCCATCCCTTCGATGACGTTCCTGTAACAATGAGGTTATCGTACTCTTCAACAAGCTTTGCTGCCGACCAATTTGCGAATGGAGAATACGCTTCATCTACCAATACAATTCCATTGAAATTCTCAGCAATTTTGCGAACAACATCTTCTCCAAATCCAATTCCAGTTGGAGCATTAGGATTTACAAAGAAAAAGATATTTGCTCCACAATTGAATATTTTTTCGTATGGGATAGACATATCCGAGTTAAATGGAATGTTCAAAAGTTCTGTATCTTGAAGTTTTGCAAGAACTGGATATAAGCTGTAACTTGGCTCTAGTGTTGCAACAGTTTTTTCTTTGTCGCAAAAAGCTCTAATAGCTAGATTGAGAATATCATCAGAACCATTTGCAGCAAAAGCGAACTCGCTTTCTACGCCAAAATGATTTGCAATAGCATTGCGTAGTTTTGAACTTTCTGGATTAGGATACAAACGCAACGATGCCCCATCGTCGCCAATTTCAGCCATTATAGCCTCTTTAACTTTTGGAGAAGGAGGGAATGGAAATTCATTAGTATTAAGCTTAACCCAATCAGAAGTGTCGGGTTGTTCTCCTGGCGTATATGCTTTAACTCGTGCAACGCCTGATGAAATTTTTGATAAAATATCTGTTTTCATTTTTTATTGATGTGCTAATCTTGCGAATTCAAAAACATTTGGAATTGTTTTTTTGCGATGTCCATCTTGTAATTTTTCCAAATATGGATCTGGCTTACGTTCTAAACTAAAAGGCTCTTCAGGAAGATTCTCTTCATCTAAATCTAATTCATCTGCTGGGTCATATTCATCAAAGAGCATTGAAATTCTTCTAGTTTCTTCAATAGTGATTTCAAAAGTATTCTGTACAGAGTTATGTTTATCCATAAGAACAATCAAATGCGGTTTGCATTGTTTATTAAAATTTGCAATTAACTCATTCACTACTGAATTGGGAACTCCACTGCGTTGCGATAACAAAACGCAATCGGAAAAGTGCGATACCGCTTCAACAAAGCCCTCTACTTTTTTTGCAAACATTTCGTACATTTTGCAATCTATTATTCCCCAAATACGTGCAAGGCGAATTTTACCAGTATCCACAACACTTTTAAAATTCTCAACTTCATCTGCAATAGACTGTCTAGACGATGCCACAAACAAAATAATATCTGTTGAAGACTCGTCTAAGCTTACTAATTTTTCAAATGCGTCATTTAGCGACAAGTATTTAATAATCTCAACATTTTCTAACGCATCTAGTTTTTCATCATCATCACAAGGAAGTTCTGATGTAGATAAAAAAACTTTTACTTTTAAATTCTCAAAAGCATTCTTGCAGACATCAACACATAATCCGCGTCTTCCAGCATTTGCAGTTGATAAAATTAGATACGATGCAATACTCATATTAAATATCTTTTATTGTGCGTTGACGCATAAGGGCATCGGCAGCAACTAATGCAGCCATTGCTTCTACAATAGGAACAGCTCTAGGTAACACACATGGATCGTGCCTTCCCCTACCTATAACCGTAGTTGGTTCTAATTCTTTAGAAATCGTTTCTTGTTCTTTAGCGATTGTTGCAGTTGGTTTGAAGGCAACTCTAAAGTCAACAGTACGCGAACTGGTCATACCACCAAGAACTCCGCCAGCATTATTTGTTTTCGTAGTTACATTCCCATT
>JAGAOA010000273.1 GCA_017623955.1 Opitutales bacterium | reverse complement strand
GGCTGGTATGCAAAACAAAATATGGGGTACTGCTAATGCCAACGCAAAAGTTATCGTGGAAATAGCTGGCAAAAAAATTGTAGCTAAAGCTGACGAAAAAGGCGATTGGAATGTCAAAACTGCTAAATTAAAAAAATCTATAAAACCTGTATCGTTTATAGTATCTGAAAATGGTAAGGAACAAAAGAATTTTAAAAATGTTCTTGTTGGTGAAGTGTGGATTTTAGGCGGTCAAAGTAATATGGCATGGGCTTTGCGTAATACAACAGATTTTGAAGCTGCTAAGGCTCGTATAAATCCTAATATAAGAATTTTTTCGCAACCATCTTCAACTATGGCTAAAACTCCTAAAGCAGAATTACATGAAAATGCTGTTTGGAAAGTAGCTGATGAAAAATCGGTCCCATTTGCGTCTGCGGTAGGTTACTATTTTGCAGAAATGATTGCTAAAGAATTGAAAACTCCAGTCGGTTTAGTTGAGACTCCTCTAGGTGGTAGCTCTATGATTGCATGGATTGCTAAAGAAAAACTTACAACTGAATTTTTAAGTAAAGAATTGGAAAAATTTGAAAAAGCTCAGTCTAAATATGATTTCAAAAAAGCTAAAGATGCTCACAATGCAAAGTTGGCTAAATTAGCTAATGATTCTAAAGCTAAAAAGTGGACAAAAGAAGAATATGCAAAAAGAAAAAAAGCATTGATGCGAAGTGTTCCCAATCCAGTATCTGTATGGCGTCCACAAGAAACTCCAAGCTACTTATGGAATGCTAAGGTCGCCCCAATTACAGCTCTTACGGCAAAGGGGATTTTGTGGTATCAGGGTGAAAGTGATGCTGGTAAGAATAAATATAAAGAATTTTCTCAGACTTTTACTGTTCTAATTAATAGTTGGCGTGATGCGTGGGGGATAAAAGATATGCCTTTTTATTTCTTCCAGTTGCCATCTTATGAAACAAAATCTATGTGGAGTAATGTGCGTGTAAGTCAACAGAATGTAGCAAATAAGATGAAAAATGTTTATATGGTTCCGATTATCGATTCGGGAGAACAAAAAGATATTCATCCTCGCGATAAAACATTTGTTTGCAAGCGTCTATTTGCGTTGGCTATGAATAAAACTTATAAAAAATCGGCATACAAATGTGATTACGCTCAATTTGCCTCTGCTAAATATAATGGACAGAAAGTTCTTATTAAATTTACTAAAAAATTAAAAGCTAAAGGCGATTTGCGTGGTTTCCAAGTTCTAATCAACAAAAAGTGGATAGCTCCAACATCAGTAAAATTAGTTGGAGATTCAGTAGAAGTTGTTGCTGATGCTAATATTGAAGGGGTAAGGTATCTCTGGAAAAGTTGGGCGTTGCCTGAGGTATGTTTATTTACAGCTTCTAGTGATTTCCCTGTTTCATCTTTCTTAAATATCAATAAAACAAAATAATTTATTTTTAGAGATTTTTTTAGGCATGCATTTTATGTGTGCCTTTTTTTTGTTAGTTTTAAGTCTTGCTTTTTGTTAGGCGTTGTTTTGTAATGAAATAATGAACTTTAATTTACCTAAAGAAGCATTGATGTCGGTTGAAGGTCTTCCATATAAGAAGGTTTCGACTGGAAAAGTAAGAGAAAATTTTGATTTGGGCGATGAACTTTTGATTGTCGCTACCGACCGCATTTCAGCGTTCGATGTAATTATGCCTAATGGTGTTCCAGGGAAGGGCGAATTACTAACTCAAATAAGTTTGTGGTGGTTTAAGTTTGCCGCAGAAATTATGCCGACACACTTAGTTGATAATCACGATGAACGTATCGCCGAATTGTTGAAAGATCGTCCAGATTTACAAAAGCGTTCGATGATTGTAAAAAAGCTTAAGCCAATGCCTATTGAAGCAATCGCACGTGGATATTTGGCTGGTAGTGGTTGGAAAGAATATAAGCAAACTGGAAAACTTTTCGAGTTTGAATTACCTGAGGGTATGAAGGAATCGCAAAAACTTCCAGAACCATTGTTTACTCCAACAACAAAGGCTGCAGAAGGTCATGATATGCCAATAACAAATGAAGAATGTGCTAAGATTTTGGGTAATGATTTATTTGAACAAATAAAATCGGCAAGTTTAAGTTTGTATGATATGGGGGCTAAAAAAGCATCGGCTTGCGGTATAATATTGGCTGATACTAAATTTGAATTTGGCACTGATGAAAATGATAAAGTGTATCTTATTGATGAAGTCCTAACTCCAGATTCATCGCGATATTGGCCAGCCGATAAATATGAAATTGGACGTTCGCAACCATCTTATGATAAACAATATGTTCGCGATTGGCTAGAAACTTTAGATTGGAATAAACAGGCTCCAGGTCCTGTCCTTCCTGATGAAGTTGTTGCTAATACGATAGCGTGTTACTCTGAGGCTTTGTCAAAATTGATGAGTTAGTATGATTTTTGTTTGTTCTTTTAGCATCAAAATACAAAATTTCTAAAAAGTAATGTATAGTGTTAGAAAAAACTTGCAAAAAAATCAAAAACATAGATATTCGTAAATTAGTAGTTTTTAACATTTAAATTAGAAAATCACGTATGAAAAAAATTCTGTTTATTGCAACATTGTTTGCTTCAATGTTCTTTATGTCGGCATGCGATACAATGGATGGTCCTTCTCCAACAGATACTGCTGCAATTGGTGGTGAATCTGCTTTGGGTGATGAAAATCTTTCAGATGCAGCGATTGCCGATGGTCTAAAAGAAAGAGATTTGAACGATTCTGCTTCAAGTTTTGATCCTGAAAACATTAATCCAGAAGATATAGTAGCAACTGTTTATTTCAAATTTAATCAGTATGCAATTTCTGGTCCAGAACGTGAGAATGTAAAGAAGGCTGCTGAATACTTTAAGTCTAATCCAGATAAAGTATATTTGGTAGGACATACAGACTGGTATGGTACAGAGGAATATAATATGTTGTTGTCTGACAAACGTTGCAAGGCCGTTCAAGAATATATGTTGGGTCTTGGTGTTGATGCCGGTAAGGTAGAAACAATCGCTCGTGGTGAACAAGGATCGGTTGTTGATGTGGCTAAAGATTCCCCAGAAGCGAAGAATGACCGTCGCGTTGATATTGTAAAAGTAAAATAATTTTAAAAGTTAATCTCAATAAAGAAAATAAAATATGAAAAAGTTTTTAGTAATAGCATCATTTGTATCAGCAATGTTTGTAATGTCGGCTTGCGATTCTATCGAAGATCCATCAGCTCTTGATACTCAGGCAGTTGGCGGTTCTGGTGGTTCTGCTTTAGGTGGTGGAAATTTGGCTGATGATGGCAGTGGTTTGGCTGATGGTTTGACGAATAGAGGTGTTGATGGTTTACCTTTTGACCCTGAAAATCTTAATCCAGAAGATATTGTAAGTACTATTTACTTTGGCTTTAACCAATATGCAGTAGATGCATCAGAACGTGAAAATGTAAAAAAAGCAGCTGATTTCTTTAAAGCTAATCCAAATATGAAAGTATATTTGGTAGGACATACAGACTGGTATGGTACAGAAGAGTACAATGTGTTGTTGTCGGACAAACGTTGTAAGTCAGTTCAAGAATATATGGCTGCATCTGGTCTAAATGCAGGTAGTATAGAAACTGTTGCTCGTGGTGAACAAGGTGCTGTTGTTGACGTAGCAAAGGATTCGCCAGAAGCTAAGAAAGACCGTCGTGTTGACATCGTGAAGGTTAAGTAAGCTGAAAAGTTTTTGAAGCCGTTTGCTATGCAAACGGTTTTTTTTTCTTTTGATATTGGCGTTGTTTTTTACAAAATAATGTTTGTTAATAATTTGATTTTTTTCGTGTAGATGCTGTGCATTTGCACGCTTTTTTTTTCTTTAAAGATTGTTGAAAATCTGAAATAATGTTTCTTGTATGAAAAAGTTATTTATTATATTTGCTTTGTTTGTTTTTGGACTTATCAGTATTTTTGCTAAAGACAGTAAATTAAACGCGTTATCTGAAAAGGGTGATTTACAGGCTTTATTAGATTATGTTGCAACTTTAGATAATAAAGACGTTAATCTTGCGGGTAAAACATATCGCATAGAGAAACCAGTTGTGCTTACACCAAAACACAATGGATTAAAAATTGATGGACAAGGAGCTATTATTACAGGTTCGAAAATAATAAAAGGTTGGAGAAAATCTGATAAATTTAATGGAGCGTGGGAAGCAGATTTAAAATACGATACTTATGTGACATCGCTATTTGTAAATGGAGTGCGTGCAAATTGTGCAAAAACTCCAAACGATACACGGTTTTTGGCTCATTCACGTATCGAAGATGGATCGCAACATGGTTCTCCCAATGGAATGTATGTTTCTTCAGAGGAAGGTGGCAACATTCTTGCATCGCTTACGCCAAATCAAATAAAAGATTGTTTTGTTGGCAGTTTTAGAAATTGGGTTCAAGTAAATGTTCCGTTGAAGTCGATTGAAAAGACTGATGATGTTGGTAAATATAAGGTTATGTTTATTTCTTCAATCGGAACTTCTATGTTTAGAAATTGTAAGTATTCAAACTTTTCTATATTTAATATTCCATCGGCAATGGATTTAGCTGGTGAGTTCTATTTTGATCGTTCTAATTCTAAAATCTATTATTTACCACGTGAGAATGAAGATATGTCTACAGCTGTTGTTGAATTTCCTTATGTAGAAATTCCATTTGAAATACTTGGCAACTATGATGGCAAAAGTGTAGAACGTGTAAAAAATATCACAATAAAAAATACAACATTTGCAGGAGGAGGGATTGGTTTCGATAAGAAATTGAAGGAAAAAGGTATTCTATTCTTCTTAAATAATGGACAATCGGCAACTGATTCTATTGCGTGTGTGAAGGTTTCGTTTGCTGATAATATCAAACTACAGAATTGTACTTTTACTAAGACAGATTCATACGGATTGTGGATTGCTGATGGTGTTAAATTATCAGAAGTGAAAGGTTGTGAATTTACAGACTTAGGTTTGGGTGGTATCAAAATAGGCAATTATAGTATGCGTAAGTACGTAAAACATAATCTCAGAAAAGAATTGACTATGCTTGGTACTGAAAATATCAAAATCTGTGATAATGCTGTGTATAAATATGGTCGCTTTTCTATGAGTGCATCGGGGATATTGGCTTTTGATGTGGCTCGTTGCAAGATTATACACAATGAAGTTTTCGATGGCTTTTACACTGGTATATCATACGGCTGGTGTTGGGGAGCTGGCGAAACTTTTACAACTGATGGCTCTATAAGTTATAATAAAATTCATGATTTAAGTTTTGGGAATACTAACGATATTGGCGGTATTTATACATTGGGAACTTCACCAAATTCTAAGATTACAGGTAATGTAATTTGGAATATAGAATGTTTAGATTATGGAGCATGGGGTATTTATAACGATGAAGGTTCTAATGGTTGGATTGTATCGAGAAATTATGTACGCAATTCTAGCAAAGGCGGTTATTTTATGCATTATGGTAAAGATTGTAAAATCTATAATAATATTATTAGAGATTGCAAAGATTACCAAGTAGGCTTGGGTAGAATACAACCTAATTCATACATATTTGAACGCAATATTATAGAGTATTCTTCTCCCGCAACAGTGTTGCGTGGCAATAATTTAATTCCTCATAAAGCAGGTGCTTTCAACAAAAATATATATTTTAATAAAAGCGGGAATCTCGATTTTGGCAGTTTGAATTTTGAGCAGTGGCAGGCTACCGGACAAGATAAGGATTCATTTGTAGAAAAATTAGATATAGATGAAATTATCGAAAAGTCTTTGCCTGTTGAAAAAATAGATTTCAAACCACTAAAAGTAAAAAAAGCAGGTATTAGAGTTAAAAAATTACGCGAAAAAATTGATAATTTACTTAAAGATTATAAGTATCCACCAATGTTTAAACATAACTTTGTACTTCCAGAAATTATGGTTGACGACAAAATGATAGGGCGTTTGCCAGCAGCATCTGGAACAATATGTAATCCAGAACTTTTGAAAGTTAAAAAAGAAGATAAAAAACGTTTTACACGTATAACAGATACTTTTAAAGATTACCGTCCTTACTTTGCTTATAAGTATCAATTAGATAGTGCCGATTTCATAAAATATAGCTTCGAAATACGACTACATGAAAATTCAAGTTTGTTGCTTGAACCGCGTCCAAATCTTGGTGGTGGTAATGGGTTACCACAAATGCGTATTTACAAAAATCGCATTGCAGGGACAACATTGCCTATGAATAAATGGTTGAAAGTTGAAGCTGTTTTGCCAAATCATATAAATGCTGATAAAAAATTTGATGTCAAAATTTATGATGGAAATTCGCTGATTTTTAGTAAGAAATTTCCGTATACTACTCAAGCCGCAAAATTTTATGCACTCTTTTTTATTGCAATTAATGGAGGAAATGGCGAAATTATAGATATTTCAAATGTTCGCATAGTTCCAGCTAATGAGTCAAAAAAATAAATCTCCAATAATTTCAATAAAATCGCTCCGCCATTCGTATATGGAGGGCGAGACTATGAAAGAAGTTCTACATAGTGTAAATCTCGATTTCTATGAAGGCGAGATTGTCATTATTATGGGTCCGTCTGGGTCAGGGAAGTCAACTCTTCTGAAAATTATTGGAGCTCAACTGACTTTGCAGGAAGGTGATGTGCGTATTGGCGATTGTAATCTGAGTGGAGCTACTCAGAATTATTTGATGAGAATACGTAGAAAGCTAGGGTTTATTTTTCAATCGCATCATTTGTTAGATTCTATAAGTGTTTTGCAAAATGTTCAGTTGCCTTTGGCTTTCGATGAAAACATAAATGCTGAATTATCAAAAGAACGTGCATTGAAAGCATTGGCTATGGTAGGTATTGATTCTCAAGCGTATAAAAAGCCTTCTAAGCTTTCTGGTGGACAACGTCAAAGAGTCGCAATAGCTAGAGCTTTAATTCGAAAACCTGCAATCGTTCTCGCCGACGAACCTACTGCATCGCTCGATGAAAAAAGTGGTCGTGAGGTTGTGGAAATAATACGTAAAATGGCAAAGGAAATGGGTGTAACTGTCGTATTAGTTACGCACGATAATCGAATATTGGATATTGCCGATAGAATAGTATCTCTTGTAGACGGAAAGATTAGAGATTAATGAAAGCTGAAAATTGGAATTCTAAACTTGGTGTTATTCTTGCTGTAGCTGGAAGTGCAGTCGGACTTGGTAATTTTTTGAAATTTCCAGGACTTGTTGCAGAACATGGCGGTGCTGCGTTTATGATTGCGTATGTAATTTCTTTCTTTTTAGTAGGTGTGCCTATTTCTATTGTAGAATGGACGCTCGGTCGTAGAGGCGGTTCAGGTGGATATCACTCTGCTGCTGGTTTGCTTGGTTCTATATGTAAAAGTAAACGTTTGGCTTATTTTGGTATAGTCGGTGCTGTTCTGACTATGATAATTTATTGTTATTACATCTATATTGAAGCTTGGTGTTTAGGATATGCTTACTATTTCTTAGTAGGAAATATTTCATTTTCTTCAATAACCGAATCTGGAAACTTTTTTGTTAATTTTGTTGGGGCTACTAACAATGGTGATGCCGTACGCTTTTCAACAGATAATGTGATGATATTTTTTCTAATATCGTTTGTATTAAACTTCTACATAATATATAAAGGGGTTTCAGGCGGTATTGAAGCTTTCTGTAAAATAGCAATGCCCACTTTGATTGTTATTGCTATTGTTATAGTAATTAGAATGATGACATTAGGGGTAGTGTCGCCAGAGTATCCAGAACGTTCTATTAATCAAGGATTGGGGTTTATGTGGAATCCTGTAAAGGTTGAACTAATGCAACGCGACGACAATGGTGTTTGGAAAAAAGTTCAACCTCTTGTAGGAGAAATTGAAATTAAAAAAACTCAACAACGTGTAAATAGAGTTAACGCTCAAGCTATCGCTAAAGGTGAAGAAATTAAAGAAAAAATTGTGTATATATCAATTTGGCGTCAGTTGTTAAATCCGTCAATTTGGATTGCGGCTGCAGGGCAAGTATTCTTCTCGTTGACTGTGGGTTTTAGTGCTATTATGACTTACGCAAGTTATCTGAAAAAGAAAGATGATATTGTTTTAAGTTCTATTTCATCGTGTAGTACAAATGAATTCTTTGAAGTTTGTTTGGGCGGTATGATTACTGTTCCTGCTGCAGTCGCATTCTTTGGCGTTGCAGGTGCTGTCGGCGCTGGATTGAGTTTGTTCGATTTGGGCTTTAAAGTCTTACCGTTGGTCTTCTTTAGAATGCCATTTGGCGAAATTTTTGGATTCTTATTCTTTTTCTTATTATATATTTCCGCAATAACAAGTTCTATATCTATGTTATTTCCAAGTGTGGCATTCCTAGAAGAAGCTACGGGAATGCGTAGAAGTACATCAACCCCTTTGTTGGGTTTGATATCTTTCTTTATATCGCTGTTTGTAGTTTACTTCTCAAAGGATTTGAAAGCTATGGACACTATGGATTTTTGGATGGGTCAAGTTACTGTATACATTTTTGCTATGGTTCAGACTATCTTATTTGCTTGGGTATTTGGAGCAGAAAAGGGTCGTTTACTTGCCAATGAAGGTTCGTTGTTGAAATTGCCTAAAGTGTACTCATTTATAATAAAATACATAACTCCAGTTGTGTTGCTAGCTGTATTCTTATTTTGGTTGGCAAACAATGTTTTTGGAATTATGGGTAATGATGATTTATCTCCATATATACTTGATTTATTTGGTAAAAATCCAAGTAAGGTTGCGTGTATTTCAGTAGCTATCATAGCATGCGTATATTTCTTCTACGCACTTATTTTATATTCGTCTCGAAGGTATGACAATTGGAAGGAGGTTGAGTAGTTATGACTATCGGAGGTTGGATTACTATGGGAATATCAATGGGGGCTTTTGCAACCCTGTTTGCGTGGTGTATGTATAAAGTGTTGACTAGCGAAAAACAAAAAAAATCTACGAAGAAACAAAAGTAGTTTTTTCAGTAATATATAACTCTATACAAAAATGTGTGATTTGTTTTTTATTGTCGTATTTTCTTGACTAATTTGGATTTATTCCGAGAATAGACGAAAACACCTGAGAATTTTGACTTTTTTTAGTACATACATACGCGTATGTACCCCATTTATAATTGTAATTACAATTATCAGAATGAAACAATAAAAGAAGATATAATATGGCTAAAACAATACAAAAAAAGACCTGTTCAAAAAAATGTGCAGTACCTGCAAAAAAGGTAAAGTATGCATATTGGTTTGGTACTAAGACTGATGGTGATGCAAAAATGAGAAACCTCCTTGGAGGCAAGGGAGCTAACCTTGCAGAAATGGCACGAATAGGTCTGCCTGTACCCCCAGGATTTACTCTTACTACTGAAGTTTGCACATACTTTTATAAAAATGGCAGAAAATATCCAACATCTTTAGCTGCTGAAGTAAAAGCAGGTTTGGCTTCAGTAGAAAAGCAGATGGGAAAAAAGTTTGGAGATGAAAAGGATCCTCTCTTGTTCTCTGTTCGCTCAGGTGCACGTGAGTCTATGCCTGGTATGATGGATACAATACTCAATCTTGGTTTGAACGACAAAACAGTACAAGGTTTAGCTACTAAGACAAATAATCCACGTTTTGCTTGGGATTGCTATCGTCGCTTTATTCAAATGTATGGTGACGTTGTAATGGGAGTTCAGGCTAGAACCGAAAGCGAACCAGAACCATTCCATGAAGTTATGGAAGGTTTGAAAAAGCAAATTGGCAAAAAGATGGATACCGAACTTTCTGTTGAAGATTTGCAAGAATTGGTTGCTCGTTACAAAAAACTCATTAAACAACGTGCAAAAGTTGATTTCCCTCAAGACGTAAATGAACAGTTGTGGGGTGCTATTGGTGCTGTGTTTAATTCTTGGATGAATGAACGTGCTATTATATATCGTCAAAAGTACAATATTCCATCTGAATGGGGTACGGCTGTAAACGTTCAGACTATGGTATTTGGCAATAAGGGTGAAACATCTGCAACTGGTGTTGCTTTTACTCGTGATCCAGCTAATGGCGAAAATGAATTTTATGGCGAGTATCTAATTAATGCTCAAGGCGAAGACGTTGTTGCCGGTGTTCGTACTCCTCATAAGATTTCACAACTTTCTAAAGAAATGCCTAAGGCTTATAAAGAGTTGTTGGCTATCCGTAAGAAGCTTGAAAAGCACTTTAAGGATATGCAAGACTTCGAGTTTACTATCGAAGAAAATAAGCTTTATATGCTACAAACAAGAAACGGAAAACGTACTGGTTTGTCGGCAGTTCGCATTGCAGTTGAAATGAATAAGGAAGGTTTTATGAATGAAAAAACTGCACTTATGAAAATTCCTGCTGATTCAATTTCAAGTTTGCTCGTTCCTGTATTTGACGCAGTTGCTGTAAAGAAAGCAAAAGTTCTTACGAAGGGTTTGCCAGCTGGTCCTGGTGCTGCAAGTGGTCAAGTAGTGTTTGCTGCATCGCAAGCTGAATTGCTAAATGCACAAGGTAAGAAAGTAATTCTTTGCCGCGAAGAAACTTCGCCAGAAGACTTGCGTGGTATGATTGCTGCCGAAGGTATCCTTACATCGCGTGGTGGGGTAAGTTCACACGCTGCGTTGGTTGCACGTCAGATGGGTAAAGTTTGCATTTGTGCGGCTCAAGAGATTGAGATGGATTACAACAAGCATTTGATGAAGATTGGTAATACAATCATCCACGAAGGCGATGATATCTCTATCGACGGTACAACAGGTGAAATTTTCCTCGGCGAAATCGCTACTGCCCCAAGTGAAGTTATCAGAGTACTTTCAGGAAAAATGAAGGCAGATAAGAGCTATACATTTAAGCTGTTCAATACTGTTATGAAATGGGCAGATAAATATCGTAAGCTCGGAATTAGAACAAATGCTGATACTCCAGAACAAGCAAAGATGGCTGTTCAGTTTGGTGCAGAAGGTATTGGTTTATGTCGCACAGAACATATGTTCTTTGAAGGCGACAGAATTGATGCTATGCGTGAAATGATTTTGTCGGCAGATGTAGATGAACGTAAGGTTGCACTCAAAAAACTTTTGCCATATCAACGCAAAGACTTTGAAGGTATCTTTAAGGCAATGGAAGGTCGTCCTGTAACAGTTCGCTTGCTCGACCCACCTCTCCATGAATTCCTCCCACACGATAGTGCATCGCGTAATGCTTTGGCTGAGAAGATGAATATCAATTCAGAAACATTGTCGGCACGTTGTAAGGCTTTGGAAGAACAAAATCCAATGTTGGGTCATCGTGGTTGTCGTTTGGGCAATAGTTATCCTGAAATTACCCAGATGCAGGCTCGTGCAATCTTTGAGGCTGCTGCAAACGTAATGAAGGGTAAAAAGCCAATCAAGGTTAAAGTTGAGGTTATGGTACCTCTCGTTGGATTTGTTCAAGAGTTGAAATTCCAAGCTCAGATTATCCGCGAAACTGCTGATGCTGTTATGAAGGAAAAGAAAGTCAAACTCGACTATATGCTTGGTACTATGATTGAAGTTCCTCGCGGTGCTTTAACAGCCGATGAAATTGCAGAAGTTGCTGAATTCTTTAGCTTTGGCACTAACGACTTAACTCAAACAGGTTTGGGTATGAGTCGTGACGACTCTGGCTCGTTCTTAGGTAGATACAAAGAACTTGAAATATTGCCAAAGAATCCATTTGCTTCAATAGATGCAAGT
>JAGAOA010000272.1 GCA_017623955.1 Opitutales bacterium | reverse complement strand
TAGAAGGAAATTTATGGCAAAAATTCATCCAACAGCAATAGTTGAAAGTTCGGCTGTTTTAGCCGATGACGTAGAAATTGGTGCGTATGCATATATCGGCAAAGAAGTGAAGCTTGGTGCAGGTTCTGTCGTGGCACATCACGCAACAGTCGATGGTCTTACAACTATGGGCGAAAATAATCAGGTTTATCCATACGCATTTGTCGGTGGAAAAACTCATGATTTGAAATATGTTGGAGGAGATCCTGGTTTGGTGATTGGCAATAACAATGTTTTTCGCGAGTATACAACAGTGCATTTAGCTACAAAAGAGGGCGAAAATACAGTAATAGGCAATAATAATAACTTTTTGGCATATAGTCATGTTGCACACGATTGTATAGTAGGTAATTATGTGTTAATGAGTTCGCATGCTGCTTTAGCAGGACACGTTGTTGTAGATGATCATGCTGTTATAGCTTGGGGGTCAGGTTCACATCAGTTTTCTAGAATTGGTAAATATGCAATGGTCAGTGCAATGACAAAACAAGTAAAGGATTTGCCACCATATTTTATATCTGATGGAAATCCAGCCTCAGTTTGTGCCATCAATAAAATTAATATGCAGCGAAATGGCTTTTCAGTAGAAGAAATAAATACAGCGTATAGTGCGTTTAAACTTATATATAAACGTCGTTTGTCAAGAAGCAATGCCATTGCAGAGTTGAAGTTGCGTGATGATGTCAATTCGCGTGTTATTCAAGATTTATTGGCGTTTATGGAAGCTCCGTCAGAACGCGGTTTAGCGTAATAAATGAATTTGACAAAAAAGTCGCATGAAGAAGTAAAGCGTTTATTGCCTACCATAAAATATGCAATAGATGCAACAGTTGGCGGAGGTCGTGATGCATTGTTTTTGGCATCGTTGCTTTCTGCCGAAGGTAAAGTATTTTGTTTTGATGTTCAAGAGACTGCAATAGAACGTTCCAAAAGATTGTTGTCTGAAAATGAATATTCAAAATTAGCCGAATTCTTTTTGTGCGGACACGAACGTATGCTTGATGTAATCCCCGAGCATTTGCATGGAAAAATAAATTGTGTTTTTTTCAATCTTGGTTGGTTGCCGAGTTCAGATAAAAAAATATCAACTAAGCCCGATACCACTATAAAAGCATTAGAGAGTGCATTTCGTTTAATCGACAAGTCGCAAAGTGTTATTAGTATCTTATGTTATAAAGCTCATGATGGTGGTATGCAAGAGTTTAAAATAGTTGAAAAATTTTTGTTAGAAACTGGTTTAGAACTTTCTCGTTATACTGATGTTGAAAACATACTTTCGCCTGAATTATTTATAGTTAAATTTGGAGTGTAAAAAACTAAAAAAAAGTGTTTAAAAATTTTAAATAAGGTGCATTATTGCAAGTATGCAAAAACTTTTAAAATTGATGTTAGATGGCGAAGCTCTATCGACAGAGCAAATGGGTAAGATTTTAGGTGTTACTCAAGCCGAATTAGATGCTCAACTAAAACAACTTACCGATGCTGGAATTTTGTTGGGATGGCGTCCTGTTATAGACGCAGATGTAGAAGTGTCGAAAGTGCATGCTGCCATAGAACTTCGTATAACTCCAGAACGAGATGGCGGTTACGATAGATTGGCTCAACGTGTAAGTAAGTTTGATGAAGTTGACTCTTGCTTTCTTATGAGTGGTGCGTACGATTTGCTTTTGTTTGTTAAGGCAGATTCTCTAAAAGACGTAGCTAGTTTTGTATATGAAAAGCTTGCTACAATTAAAGGAGTAACATCTACCGCAACGCATTTCTTCCTTAAAACATACAAGACGCAGGGGTTCTTGATAAAAACAGAACCTCATTCAGACGATCGTTTGATATACTCGCCATAGTTTACAATTTTTATGAATAATCCAAAAAGATTTATAGCAAGTCATGTTCTCGATTTGCCCAAATCGGGGATTCGAGAATTTTTTGCAATAGCAGCAACGATGTCGGACGCTATTTCGCTCGGCATAGGTGAACCTGATTTTGTTACACCTTGGCATATCAGAGAAGCTGCAATTTTTGCAATCGAGAATGGCAAGACATCTTATACCGATAACCTTGGTTTGCGTTCGTTGCGAAACGAGATTGTAAGTTACGTAGAGTCTAATTATGGCGTTAGTTATGATGCTTCTTCAGAAGTTCTAGTAGGTGTAGGTGTTTCGGAAGTGTTAGACTGTGTTTTGCGTGCTGTAATAAATCCTGGTGATAAAATTATGTACCATGAGCCTTGCTTTGTATCGTATGCGCCGAGTGTAAGATTGGCTCATGGCATTCCAGTTCAGGTAAAAACACGACCAGAAGACAATTTTGCATTCAATATTGATGAAGTAAAGAAAGCGTGGCAACCAGGTTGTAAAGCGATATTGTTAAACTTTCCAACAAATCCAACTGGGGGAGTTGCAGAAAAATCGCAGTTGGAAGAATTGGCAAAGTTTGCTCAAGAAAAAGATATGTTAGTTATAAGTGATGAAATTTATTCAGAGCTTACATACGATAGCAAACATGTTTCTATTGCATCTATTGCTGGAATGAAAGATAGAACTGTTTTCTTGCATGGTTTTTCAAAAGCATTTGCTATGACTGGTTTTAGAATTGGTTATGCTTGTGCTCCAAAAGAAATTATAGAGGGGGCAATGAAAGCTCATCAATATGCAATAATGTGTGCACCAATAGTTTCGCAAGAAGCAGCCATAGAAGCATTGCGTAATGGTAAGAAGTCGATGTTGCATATGCGCGAGCAGTATCAAAGCCGTCGAGATTTCATTGTGGGTAAATTTAATGAAATGGGAATGGATTGTCATTTGCCAAAGGGTACATTTTACGCCTTTCCTTGTATAAAGAAATTTGGAATGTCGTCTATGGATTTTGCTAAATATATTTTGAACGAAGCAAAAGTGGCAGTTGTTCCTGGTTCAGCATTTGGCGAAGATGGAGAAGGTTTTGTGCGTGCAAGTTTTTCAACTAGTTACGATAATCTCGTTGAAGCTGCCGATAGAATGAAGAAAGCAATAGATAAGTTACATGTCTGATATTTCAAAAAGTATATCTCTTGTAGGGCGTCCAAATGTAGGGAAAAGTCGTTTGTTTAATCGCTTGGTAGGACGTCGTGTGTCTATTGTTCACGATAAACCTGGAGTTACTCGCGATATTGTTGTCGAAAAACTTTCGTCAAATTTGATTTTGATGGATACAGGTGGTATGGGGGCAACAGCTGAAATGACAGAGAAAGTCATAGCTGATGCAACTAACGAGCAAGCAAACTTTGCAATTACTACTGCCGATACAATAATTTTTGTTGTAGATTTGCAAGCTGGTTTGACCGGTCTAGATATGGAAATTGCTACATTACTTCGTTCTTCTGGTAAAGATGTTGTTGCCATAAATAAGGTCGATTTACCACAACATAGCGAACTTGCATCCGATTTCTATTCGCTTGGCTTTAAAAATATCTTTGAAATTTCTGCAGAACATGGAACAGGTGTAGATGCGTTAGTTTCGTTGATAGAACAAAAATATGGGGCTATCGATACTGAAGCAAAGAATGATGGCGAAGATAGAATTAAGATATGTGTTGCAGGGCGTCCAAACGTAGGTAAAAGTTCTATATTAAATAGATTGTTGGGCGAAAAAAGATTGATTGTAAGCGACGTTGCAGGAACAACTAGAAATAGTGTAAAGTGTGACATCGATGTTCCAACAAAAAACGATGAAACTATGCAATTTAGAATGTACGATACCGCAGGTTTGCGTGTAAAACGTAAAACAAATACATCGTTAGATTATCTGTCATCGTTGCGTACAAGGAAAGTTATTTCAGCATGTGATGTTGTTTTCTTGGTTATTGATGCAATGGAGGGCGTGTCGGAGTTAGACAAGCGTCTTGCTGGAGAGATTGCCGAAGCTGGAGCATCAATAATTGTAGTTGTCAATAAGTGGGATTATGCTGTTGAAATGTTTTCGCGTTCAACTCTAGGCAATTATAAAAATATACAAGAGTTTGGAAAAGACTTTGAAAATGCTGTAAGAGCTGAATTGCCCCTAATAGGAGATTCTCGAATTTATTTTGTATCTGCAAAAAGCAATACAGGAGTTGATAAACTACCAGAAGCAGCTTTCAGAATTTATAATAAGATGAATTCATCTGTCTCTACTGGCAAACTTAATTCTGTTATACAAAAGTTGGTAGAGCAAAATCCACCTCGTTATATATCTGGTAAACGCTTTAAAGTTTATTATTCAGTAAAGGTATCATCGCGTCCATATACAGTGAGAATGTATTGTAATAGTGTGCAGTCGCTTACGCATGTGTATAGACGTTATCTCATTAATGGCTTGCGCGATGCTTTAAATCTAGGTGGCGTAGCAATCAATCTAGAGTTAGTGGGTAAAGTTTCACAAACAAATCAAGAGCGTTTAAGTTCAAAGAAATGAAAATAGCATTTATGGCATCAGATGCAATCGCACTAAATCCTATAAAGTTTGTGTGCGAAAATCATGAACTTTTGTGTGTGATAAGTAATCCAGATAGACCAAAGGGACGTGGCAAAAAACTTTCTCCTAATGAGGTTTCGCAGTGGGCGTTAGATAATAATATAGAGCTTATGCGTCCAGAAGGGAAACCTGATGATTCTATTGTTGCTAGAATGCGTGAATTGGGTGTAGAGTTAATTATCGTAATGGCGTATGGATGTATTCTGAAAGATAATGTACTAAATTATGGGAAGTATCCGTGTCTAAATTTGCATGCATCTATTTTGCCTGAATTGCGTGGAGCCTCGCCCATTGAAACGGCTATCGCAATAGGTAAGACAAACACGGGTGTATCTTTGATGGCAATATCACCGGCAATGGATGAAGGCGATGTAGCCGATGTTTGTGAAGTTGAAATTGATTGTAGCGATACATCTAAAACTTTGCGTGAAAAAATTTCTATTGCATCGGTAGAAATTCTGAAAAAAAATCTACCGTTGTTAGAAAGAGGCGAATTGAAATTTTATCCGCAAGACTCATCAAAAGCTACATATGCACGTAAGCTTTCTAAGCAAGACATGTATTTAGATTTTTCGCATACAGCCCAAACTTTGTGTAATAGAATACGTGCATTTGGTGCCGGTATTTTTGTATACGAAAACGAAGTTATAAAAATTTTTGATGTTGATGTTGTTTGTAACAATGAAAATTTTTCAGAGTATGGAAAGATTTTAGAGGCATCTTCTAATGGCTTACTCATTGCGTGTTCTCAAGGAGTACTTCGTGCAAAGTCTTTACAAAGACCGTGTTGCAAGGTTATGAATGCAAAAGATTTTTTTGCGGGTTTTAAAATGCAGAGTAATTTTGTTATTAAATCAGAAAAAAATAAATCGTTGTTAAAATAATTTATGTTGTGAATTTAAGTTAATAAAAATAATTTTTAAAATTTTAGTATTGCAAAAAATATAAAAACTATAATAAATTGTAATTATACAAACGAAAACAATTTGCTACACTAACGCAGAGATGAGTTCTATTTATACTTTTAATATTGGGCAAGCGTTGATTTCTAATAATGCTGTATTTGAGTGTCTCTGTAAATTTGATAATGATAGCCCTATTGTAGATGACTTTATTATTTGTTCATTTCATTGTAAAAATCCTTCCACGATTGAGTATATTGGTTGTGGAGGCAATGTTAACAAAAATAACCAAAAAATAAAATAATATGGCAACAAAAAAAGTAGCAAAGAAAGCAGCACCAGCAAAGAAAGCTGTTGCAAAGAAAGCAGCACCAGCAAAGAAAGCTGTAGCTAAAAAGGCACCAGTAAAGAAGGCTGTTGCAAAGAAAGCACCAGCAAAGAAAACTGTAGCTAAAAAAGCACCAGCTAAAAAAGCACCAGCAAAGAAGGCTGTAGCTAAAAAAGCACCAGCAAAGAAAGCTTGCGGTTGTGCAAAAAAAGCATGTGCTAAAAAAGCACCAGCAAAGAAAGCTTGCAGTTGTGCAAAGAAAGCAGCACCAGCAAAGAAAGCGTGTTGCAAAAAGGCATGTTGCAAAAAAGCTAAGAAATAATAGAATTAATATTTAAAAATAACGGGGCTTTTGCCCCGTTTTTTTTAGTATCAGTATTTTCGGAAGATGCTTCCCAAAGTCCACCATTTCTTTATTTTAGATTGCAATGAAAACTTTATTCATTATTAGTTGTCTATGATAAAAATGAAATTATTTGTATTAAATTTTCTACTAGTATTTGTTTTGAGTGTAACTTGTTTTGCTCAAGATAAAAAGGATATAATCAACTCAATTGAGATGGAAGTTGATGAAAACTTCTTGTATCTACCAATAAACAACAATGCAAGTTATCGTGATGTAAAAATTACAACTGACGATGGTAACGTTATCTTTAACGAAACTGTAATGCTTGGTGCTGGAAAAGCAAAATGGTATGCACCTGTTGATGTATCTAAGTATAAGGGGAAAAAAATAAAGATAGAATATGATACTAAAAATTTTATCGGAGAACCGATCATCCTTTTGAGTAGCGATGTATTTTCTCGCGATTATTCTACTGATGTTGGCAGACCAAAATTCCATATTACTGCAACTAATGGTGTTTTAGGTTCTTCTAGTGGATTGTTCTATTATGATGGATATTATTATGCTTTTATTTTACAAAATCCTAAATTGCTAACACCCGACGGAAGTTTTCACTTAGCATTGTGGAAAAGTTCTGATATGGTTAATTGGCGTATAGTTGAATCTACTTCATTCTTTCAAAGTCTAATTACAGCTCCAGCTAGTGCTTATGTTGATAACAATAATCGCACTGGTCTTTTTGAAGAATCAGGAAAAGGTGTTGTTTTTGCTTGTACAGATAGTAAGAATAAAACATTTATTGCTTATGCAAGTAATTTAACCGACATAAAATATCTTGATAAAGCTACCCCAGTTTTAGAGGGTGAGGGTAAGTGGCCTTTTATATTTTTCAATGAAGATTCTAATTTGTGGACAATTGTTAGAACTGAAACTTTAGCCGATGGGAAATCAAAAGTTGCGATATATGTTTCTGAAGATTTCAAAAAATGGACTTACGCCTCAAGTGCATTTTCTGACATTGGCAATACAAACGTAAACCTTGTAAAGATTGATGTCTTAGGTGCTGGTAACGAGCAGAAGTGGATTATGTTGACCGGAAATGGTAAATATATTGTAGGTGATTTTGATGGTAAAAATTTTGTTCAGTTATCGAAAGACCCCATAGATTTTTTTAATGGTACAATATCGTATATTCAGACTTGGGCAAATACGCCAAATAATCAGGTAATAGCAACAGCTACTATTGAGCAACCTTTATCTGTGATGATGTACATAAAACAAGACTTTATAAACTCCTTAAGTTCTCCTTGGAAATTAAATCTTGTTCGTGTTTCAGATGGAAATCTTCAGTTGCGAGCTTCTATAGCTGATCAATATATGGAACATATTGGTATT
>JAGAOA010000271.1 GCA_017623955.1 Opitutales bacterium | reverse complement strand
GATCATAGATTCATGGTTATCAGGAGATGATTTTACTAAAGATATAGACGTATCTGTTTTAGAAAAAAATATAAAAATAAAAACGCCAGCTGCATTAGCAAGATTAGCAATCTTGCAGAAAAAGCTAATAACACAATCTCAAAAGGATATCTCGTTTTTTGCTCAAATACAACTTGCCAAACAAGATTACAATCTTATAGATAAAAAACTTTTTGCAGAAGAAATTTACAAAAATAGGAATGCTTCATTTGCATGGCAAGGGGCTTTGGTATTGGGCAAGATTTATTTTAATCAGAAAAACTATGATAAAGCTATTTTGTGTGCTAAGGATTGTATTAAACTTTCTTCGCCCGAAATTATGAGTTCGTGGCAAGGCATAATGTTGCTTGCCGATTGTTATAGAATGCAAAAAAAATATCAGTTAGCTTTAGATGAATATAAAAAGATTTATATGAATAAGCGTTCTCGAGGCGAGCCAGTTGCCGAGTCTATGTATAAGTCGGGCTTATGTTACTTTGAACAAGGCCAGTGGGCAGATGCTCACGCATATTTTCAGCGAGTTTTTGTTGTATTCTTTAGATACGAATATTGGGGTAGCCGTGCTTATTATTACGATGCACAATGTTTGTATTCTTTGAAACAGCGTAGAGATGCAAACGCAACTTTGCTTGAGTACTTCCGTAGAGCAAAAGATAAAAACAGTAAAATTTATAAAGAAGCAAAGAAGTATTACGACCAAATATAATTTTATATCACAAAAAAAGAGCGAAATTACTCGCTCTTTTTTTGTATCTAAACTTTTAAAGTTCTTTGTAAAAATAAACTTTGAAATCGCGTGGTTTAGAAATTTCAACTTCAAGTTTTCTTAGCTCTTTGCCGGATATTACTTTTTTGTTTCCGAGCCAGTCTTCAATTTCATAATTAGCGTTTGTGTTTATCTTTTTTAGATAGAAAGTTTGTTCAGGCTCACTGCTATATTTCCTACGCAATGCAACAATTACACCACACTTTTGTTCTGGATTATTCAATTGATACGCAAACCAATTTCTGAAGTTTTCGGGGGCTTCTGAAAGTTGATAAATATCGTGATAGAATAGTTCTGATATTCTACGGAGTTTGCGTAAAAGCTCGCCATGCTTTTTTAATACATTACCACTTAGATGATTATTGTTGAAGTCGAAAACTATTCCAGTTGCTAATCCGCTGAGATGCGAGTATACATCGTTGTGCAGACTCATAACGCCGGTGCTATGAAGGGGAAACCACTGCGAAAGATAAATTGTCGCAAGCTGATTTGCATCGTCCCAATCTTGTCCATAATGACACGGAATATCTGAACGCCACATAGCTATTGATCGGTTGGCTGTTTCAAAATCTAATCTACGTCCACCCGAAGCACAATTATCTACAATAGCATTTGGATTGTTCGAGCGAAGTTTGTCCCAAAATTTATAAATTCCAGTAATATACTTTATCTCAGGAATACCGACACGGTCAGGCTTTTCCATTCTTTCCCATACTTTTGAAGGATTTAGATTGAAATCGTTTCGCATATAGTCGATATTTTCTTCGTTCATTACAGCAATTATAGAATCTTCTAATTGCTTGCGTAATTTGTCGTCGCCCATATTTATTAGATGCACTCTGCCTTCGCTTATGTAGTTTTCTGGATTTGATTTGTAGAGCTTTGTTTTTGGACCAACACGTTCCGATTCAAACCAAACCATTGCATTCATTCCTAAAGAGTGTGCTTTATTTGTGATTTTCTTTAGACCTTCGGGGAATAATTTTCTATTTACACGCCAGTCGCCAGCTATTGACCACCAATCGAATTCCAATAAAGATTCTGGATGTTGAACATCATCGCCATACCAACCAGCGTCAATCCAACACAAATCAACTGGAACATTGTTTGCTTTTGCTAAATCTAATGCTTTTAAAATTTTCCATTGAGGAAGACATCCGTGGAATGCGTATGAATACGGGGTTTTTATAAGCTCGCCTTTTGAGTTATGGGGCGAATGATGTTTGAGCATAAACTTGCGATGCAAGTTTTGTGCATCTTCTATGTTTGTGTTTATTCGATTAGCAATGAATATTGCAGGTGTTCTGATTTTTTCCTTTGGATAAAGTTTGAAATTTGTCTTTAGCAGACCTGCTTGAAGATGAAATTTATTTGATTTTTTAGTTGGAGCATTAACTTTCACTTCCCAATTACCAGTCCAGCCGATACCTGCTAAAAACCCATTAAAAGCATCGTAGTCAACAGAAAAGAAGGGCAAGTATTTGCAACTTGATCTACCTCTGTCGTTTATCAATTCGAACGTTTTTTTGTGATGATTACCTATTTCGGCAAATACAGGTTTGAATTCTTGTGTTTTCACATCTCCACCTGTAAGGCCTCTTACAAATGCAATTTTTGTATTGTTTGCTAACTTCCATTGCCAATCTACATTTTTTACATCCGATACAATTTTAGTGTCGGTATTTCCTACGTTTTCAAACTCGCACAACCACTCAACAACGTTGAATTTGTGGTATTCTTTTATTGTTAGGATAACATTTAAAAGCTTGTCGGGCGAAGAGTATGTACGTTGTGTTATTTTTTCATCGGCTGAGTTTTTCAAAACGCTTTCCGATTTTGCCCAAGTAGATTTGTCGAAGGCTTTCCCATCGTATTTGAATGACGGCTCAACATCGTCTGTTGTAAATTTATTAGCAAATGCAAAATTACAAATGCACAATAATATAAACGTGAGTTTTATTAGTTTCATAGATTTTATTATATTTAAATTCTATTCGTAATAACGTATTTCGCAGAAAAAATCGGCTGCCAATTTGTTTGATTTTTTAAATGTCAAATTTATGGTATTTTCGCCATCGGGTAGGGTGAAATCAGCAAAGGCGTATTTGCGGTACACTCTGTGTAAGTCGCCGAAGAATTTTGCATTTCTAACAGGTTTTCCGTTGAGCGATACTTCTACATTTGCAATTTCGCCATTGAATTTTTTTGCTTTGGCATTTGGGGCATTTTTTGTAGAATAATGATAAACAAAAACTTCAATACCTTTTGCTTTGAACGTTATTTCTTTGCTCTGATTATCTTTTAATGAAATTTGTTCACGCTTCGTTATTTTATAATCGGGCATAGGCGTTTCAAATTCTACACATTTTATTTTTTGTGCGGGGATTGAAATTTTTTCGCCATTTATTTTGCCACCATTCATTTCTATAACTTCAATAGCTTGTTTTGTTCCTATCTCGTAGAGCATAATAGGCGTGTAGTTTGTGCCAAACATAAGTTTATTTTCTGCAAGTTCGAGAGGCTTTCTGAACTTTTCTGGAATTTTATTATAGCCGAAAGCTGTTGCCCAAATTCCACCAGCAGTAGCAGGATTGCAGTCTGAATCTAAGCCACATCGGGTTGAAATATCGATAGTTTTTTCAAAATCCCCATTGCCATATAGCAGACCAATAACGACATATCCCAAATTATATGGTGCATAGAGCGTTTGTTTAGCGTATGATTTGCATGGTTTTTCAAAATATTTTTTTACAACGTGCCAAGCGTTTAGCCAATTAGATTTGTCTTTTTTGTATTCTGATAATATATCAGAAACAATGTTGTACGATATACTTTGTTGTGGAATAGCTTTCAATGCATCTTCTACTAACTTTTGCATATCGGTTGTTTGGAATGCAAGAGAATAGAGCGTAGCGACATACACTCCGCAATAATAACCCTCGCCCGAATTAAAAATTTTTCCGATAGTATCGCAAAATTTTATTGCCGATTGAGGCATATTGGGCGACATCAAACCAGCGAAATCGGCTTCAATTTGAAAATCGATATCGTTTGAATGCGGATTTATTTTCCACGACGTAGGCTTGCCTACATTGTAGCCGTCTAAATATTCAAAGCGTGCAGCTTTATTGGCGCACCAAAGTTCATAGTTGGCTTCGGCTACAGCTTTTGCAAATTCTTTACGAGGTGCGTTGAGTCCGTATTTTTCAAACACGGCAACAAAAGTTGCATCCATATAAATATCATCATAAAGACCGTCAAAAATATCTTTAACAAGAGGTTTGTCGGTAGGGAATCCTAATTTTACACTTTCAGGAACTATTTTATTTACATATTTAAATTCTGTTGGCCCACCATACGCACAGCCTAAAAATTGACCAGCCCAACCGCCTTTGACTTTATCTACAAGTTCTGCTTTTGAAATTTCAATTTTATCTGAACAACCACATAGAGTCAATAAGCTCAACACCCCAATTATATACGATATCATTTTCATATTTCTATAATGATGAAATATGCAATTATTTTCAATCTCTTTTGTTAAAAAATAAAAAAAAGAGCTCCCAATTTGAAAGCTCTTTTTGTATTTTTTTAATCTTAAGGCATTGTAATTTCGCCCTTTACAGCTGCCGCTGCAACCATAAGCGGACTCATCAACACAGTTCTACCAGTTGGCGAACCTTGTCTACCTTTGAAATTTCTATTCGATGTTGACGCACAAAGTTGACGACCAACTAATTTATCAGGATTCATAGCCAAGCACATCGAACAACCAGCTTCACGCCATTGGAATCCAGCTTCTTCAAATACCTTGTCCAAGCCCATTTCGCGTGCGAGCTTATCAACTATTTGCGAACCTGGAACAGCCAATGCTTTTACTCCATCTGCAACTTTTTTACCCTTTAGGTATTTTGCAGCTTCAACAAAGTCTGATAAACGACCATTTGTGCAAGAACCAATGAATGCAACATCTATTTTTGTGCCAGCTATTGGAGTTTCTGGTGCCAAGCCCATATATTCTAAAGCGTCTTCTGCATCTTTACGAGCTGTTGCATCTTCGATTGTTGAAGGGTTTGGTATCTTTTCGCTAACAAATATTGCTTGCGATGGATTTACACCCCAAGTTACAGTAGGCTCAATGTCTTCGCCGTTGAAGTCAACAACGTCATCGTATTGACAACCTTCGTCAGATGCTACTGTTTTCCAATATTCTATTGCTTTTTCAAATTCTTC
>JAGAOA010000270.1 GCA_017623955.1 Opitutales bacterium | reverse complement strand
AGTAGTATGCTGATGAAGGTACATAACCATGATATACAAGTTGCCAAATTGGCAAATAACGGTCGATTTCTGGTGGAACTTTCCAATCCCAGTTGATGTAATATGCCCAGTCTAAGTATTTGATAACGTGGTCGAAACCGCATTCAGACGAAAACCCACCAGAAATTTTATGTCCGTATTTCATTATACGCAGGTATGCTTCTGCCCATTGCTTACGATTTAATGGGTGGTTGGGATCGTGACATACACGTGGTTGTATTGCTGAAATGACATCGACATGTTGAATACCGTTAAAGCCGAGTCTATCACGCATCATTACATAGTCATTTTTTATAATTTTTTCAAAGAGTGGAACCGGACAGGGGGTGTACGATTTCCCACCAGCCCAGCAACCGATATCTAACAATGTGCCATCTTTTCGTTTTGCGATGTAGTCTTCATTCCAACAATCTGCAATTTTATAGGCATCGGTATGATTTGCATGTGCAGAAACGTAATAGCCAAGATTTTTTGCTGTTTCGATTGTACGTTTTAAACCGTCTTCACCTCCAATAGCTGGTTCAACTGGTAGAAGTTGTGGGTATCGACCATCGTGACCTCTGATATTCCAACCTACCAAGTGGAAATAGAGGTTATCGCAACCCATTGCTTTAAGGGTTTTCATATATTCTGTTATTTCATCGAATGTGACGATAACGTTCATTTTAGGTTCTGTTTCCGGAGTATAATCGGCTATGATACGCTTGCCTGTTTTATCGCGTGGTATTGGTTTGGTTCCATGTTTTGCACGCATCATTATAGACTTTGTGAGCATTTCTAGTTTTGGATTATTCTTGATGCGTTCTTTCAATGGCTTAATTTCGCCACGTTTTATTTGATACTGTCGGTATTTCTTCGCCATTCCGACATAATTGGCATTATCTTCTGTTAATTCATAGAAGTCTACAACGATATCATCGTATGGCTTAAATCCTATATCTTTTATGTTGAAGCGCGGGTATATTTGATAATTGCCATCTTTTATATCTACACAGAATTTCCATTCTAATTTTAGTTTCTTTACAATGGCAATCCATGTTGTACGAGGCGTTTTCATACCAAAGAACGAATAACAAATTCTACTTGTTGAAAAAACTCCATTATCTCTATTGAAGTATCCGATTGCATTAGATGGCGATATAAAATAACCATCTTCGCCTTTCTTAGCAAAAGAGGCTGGAATTTTTATATCGACAGCCAAAATAGTTTCGGCAACGAGGTCTTCTTTGGGAATTCTAACACGCCAAGCGCCGTCTTTGCGTTTTTTTATGGGGTATTGCATGGGTACTTTTGTGTTATTTGTACCTACAAAATCAACTTGAACAGTGTTGTAATATTTGTTGGTTTCCGATTCCGAGGCCCATAGCGATAGTGAGGCAATTAAAACAGTTGAAAATATAAGCAATAACTTTTTCATAAATAATATTCCCTTTAAATAAACAATAGTTATGCTTTATTATTGCAGTACATAATTAGTAGTGCAAGTTTATTATTTACGTTATTTCTTTATAGTTTAGAAATTTATAATTTTTTATGATTTTTTTATTGACTATATTTTTTATATAATAAGAATAATAACAACTTTTGAAAGTATCATCGATGATTTAAAGAAAGATAAATTATGAAAAAACTGCTAACCCCCCCCTATGTAAGCAAAATTAGTATGTTGTTTTTTGCTTCTGTTTTGTCTTCGACAGCTTTAGCTACAGATATTACAGGTGTACAACAAGTAACGTCAATTGCAGAAGATTGGAATATGATCGGTAATGACGAAGGCGTTGCATATATTTATGTTTCGTCTGATAAAAATTCAGCAGACTTCCGTTATACAACCACACCCAGAACTACTACAATTTCTGTTGCTTCAGGAATCGATGCTGTAATAAATTTTTCTGCATCAAGTGTAGATGGAAATCCAGCATCACAGAAAACGAATGGAACTCCAACATCGTTTAGATATCATATAGGTGGATCTAATAATCTTAATTCATCAACACCTCAGAGCATTACAATTTCAGGTGGTTCAGGGGCAACATCGCAAAATACTTCTTTATCGTTTTATGGTAGCGAGTTCGAGACAGGAGGTGTAGTTGCTGGTGGGACTAATCGTACTTATGTAGGTGATATAATTTCTGTAAGTGATATTACATTCGATTTTTATGGAACCGTTTTTGGTTCAAATAAACTTGAATTCACCAATGCGGTTTTCAATTTGAACAGAGGGCGTTTACAAAATAGTACGACTCAAACTGTCAATGGTGTGAAAGATACTCAGATAATACTCTCTACAAAATTAGATAATTCTACATATAATTTGAATCCTGAGAATGCAACAAGTTCTACTAATTTAGGTTATATGGGGGCTGTAACTCTTTTGAATAATTCAAAACTGAATGTTCTAAAAGGAACTGTTTCTGCAAGCACATTATCAATATCTGATTCTGTTGTAAATATAGCAAGTGGGGCAAAACTCAATCTTACAAGTTCAAACACATTCTCTGCTACAGATATTACAAATATTAACGTAGCTAAAGGTGGTACATTCCAAGCTACTTCATCAAAATTTTATTTTACAAATGGTGTTGATAGTACATTGTCGGGTGGGTCGTACTATATTCAGATTCTCTCAGGTGCTAATTCTGGGAAATCAAACATATATATTTCTGCTGAATCTTTAACTACTTCTGGTACCGATGGTGGTGGTTCATACAGAACATATTTTGTAGGTTTTGATAAAGCTAGCAATACAAGTGCTGTAAATTGGACTACTAATACATTTCAACTTAATGATGGTGGAAAGATTGTATTGGTAAATGGCTCTTCAATAAATTATTCTGGCTCTGGTGCAGGAACGTTTAATTTTGCTGATATGACAGCTTATGACTCATCAGTATATGTAAAAAGTGGTAAATTTAATTATGTAGAAAAAGGTACGAGTATAACATCTAAAGCAACTCGTTTTAATGGTGGTTTGTTTGACGGCAAAATTACTGTAAATAAAGGTTATGAAGCTAATTCTGACTGGAATTATACTTTTGCATTAGGTGTTAAATCGCAGAGTGCAAATGTGATTTTGGGCGAAAATGCTGAAATTACAGTAAACGGTGCTACTTCTGTTTCAGATTCAAATGGAACTAAAGGTAATATTGGTCAGTTGTTTACAATAGCTGGTAATATTACATCGAACGCTGGAACGGGCAAGATTGTTTCCGACGCAAATGCAGGTTTCTTTATCAAAAGTAAAAATACTTCTACAAAAACTGTATTGACGCTCAATACAACTGACGCTTTTGCAGTTGGTGGAGCTGAAAATCAAGCATCTTCAACATTTGAATTAGAAGCTGGTGCAAATGTTGAGTTTGTTATAAATGCCGACAACAACATTGGTTCGGTTGCCTTTGGCAATGAAACTTCAAAATTGTTGCTTTCTATTGCAGAAAGTAAGGTTTTGACAGTTGGTTCGTTTGTAAACTTAGCTGATAGTGGCGTTATTTCTATTGCATTAGGCGATACTTCCTACGGAAGTTTCCGTATTGTTGATATGGATGAATCTCTTTCAAATTATCTTGGAAACACAACAATTAAGTTTGTTGATGAAAATGGTGTAGATAGAATTTTGAACGATAACTTGTTCATCAAAGAAATCGAAAGCGGTGTGTTCTCGGTATCGACAGTTGTTCCAGAACCTGCCGAATGGGCTATGATTTTCGGTGCTATTGCATTGGCTTTTGTAGCAAATCGCCGTAGAAAGTAAAAACGTGCAATGATGCTAGCTTGATTGCGAAAAATAAATTTTTCTAATTATCATAAGAGCTTTTCTGTTGAAAAGCTTTTTTTGTTTTTAGATTCACAATCTAGGCATCTCACGGCTTAATTGGGTCTACAATTTAAAACTTGTATAAAAATTTATTTCTAATATTTAAACACTTGTTATGAAAAATATTTTTGTTGTTTTTTGTATTATATTTTCAATGACATCTTTTGCAAAGTCTGTTTTTGACTCTGTAAAAGTTGATTACACTTTTACTGATGGAAAGAGAAAAAGTGTTGTTAGTTCATTATCAAAACAAGCTGATGGAGCGTATCGTTTTCAAATTCCAATGAGTAAACTTTCGAAGAATATTGATTATATCGACATCATTGGAGATTTTGCAAAAGCTAAAAAAGGTGAAGATGGCTATTTTGTTCTTCCTCCCAATACGATAGGTTCGTTTGTTCACGATGAAGGCAATTTGGAAAAACGCAGAATGGACCTGCCAATATTTGGTATGAAAAATTCACGCTGTTGTTATGTTGCGATTGTAAAGGGTTTACGATTTGAATTTTCAACAATTATAGATGTTAAAGATGGCAACTATTTGCAATTTCCACGGTTTTACATAAAAGGAATCGAGTTTGCTCCGTATGAAGATTTGATTGTCGATTTTTACGGACTGAAGGGTAACGATGCAAATTATTGCGGTATGGGCAAAACGTATCGTAAATATCAGTTAGATAGAGGCGAAGTAAAGCCAATCAAGGAGCGTATAAAAACAAGTCCTAGCCTCAAGTACTCTGCCGAATCAATTTATGTACGCCTTACGCAAGGTGCAAAAATACGCGATAAGCGATACCCAAATCAGACTGCTGAAAACGCTTCTGCTGTTAATGTTGTTGTAAGTTTTGAAAAGGTTATGGAAAAAATGCGTCAGTTTCATAAACTTGGTATGCGTAAAGTTGAAGTGTGCTTTGTTGCTTGGAATATCGAGGGGTTTGAAGGACGTTTGCCAGACTTATTTCCACCTGACCCAGCTTTTGGTGGCGAGGAAAAAATGAAAGAGACTATTGCACTCGGCAAAAGCTTGGGGTATCAGATGACAAACCATGTCTGCAATTTTATAGCATCACGCAATGCAAAACGTTATTCCGATGAGATTGTTGCAAAAACGCAAAAGGGTAATCTGATGTATTATCCTATACGCAATATTCCTTGTGGTGTAGCTTATGTGCCTTGTTTCAAAGTTGTTTACGATAAATTTATTGATGAAGACTACAAGGGTATGCGTGATTTAGGTTTTACTTGTGGAACGCATCATATTGATGTCACTAGTGCACGTCCACCTTTTGTGTGTCACGATCCACGTCATCCATGTACTCGCAAAGATACAGCTGAATATCAGAACAAGATTGGTGAAAAATGCAAAGAGTATTTTGGTGGATTTTCATCTGAAGCAGGGTATGACCACGTTGCACGCACAATGGATTTTGCACTTTATACAAATACTTTCTTCCGTCATAAATGTAATGCTAAAATACGTCCAAATCATCCATTGTTAGACGATAGAACTATTCCGTTGTGGCAAATTATTTATCATGGAATAATTTTGAGCAATTCTGATTGGGAAACTATCGACTTGTATTACGACAGAGGCAAGCCTGAGTTTTCAACTTGGCGTAGATTACAATTTTGGGAGTATGGTGGCAGACCTGTTTTTTATTGGAAAAAAGCTGAACCAGTTGAGGAAGTGTTGAAAATTTATAATGAGTATCAACCTATGGCTTATTTGCAGTACGAGTTTATGGATTTCCATGAAGAGATTGCTCCACAAGTGTTTGTAACTAGGTATTCGGACGGGAGCGAAGTTATTACAAATTACAGTAAAAATCCATTTGAATACAAGGGACAATCGGTTTCTGCCGAAGATTACAAGTTGTTTAAGGCAAAAAAATAATTTAAATGAAATATTTTTAGAGTGCGTATTGAAAAAATACGCATTTTTTTTGTTTTTTTGCTTGACAAAGGTTATTAGGGGGGGGGTAGCATTAGCTTCTAAAATTTAATTATACCCTTATTATGAAAAAATTATTTATTTTATCTACATTATCTACAATGCTTGCGGTTAGCTCGTTTGGGGCAGAAACTGGCACTGTTATAAATAAAAACGGTTCACAGGTTTGGACAAATGCTGATACTTGGCTCGATGGCGATATTCCAACTTATAACGATTCTTCTATAAAAGAGTTTGTTATAACTTTCAGTAGAGAAGAAGGTTCTACTTCGACCGAAGCTTCTTTGGATATTGCCAAAGGTTCTATTAGCAGTGGAATTTTGAATTATGGTAGTAATGTTTCTTACTTTTTAACACCTGTTTTGGCAGATGGT
>JAGAOA010000269.1 GCA_017623955.1 Opitutales bacterium | reverse complement strand
GGAAATTAGAAATATTTGGTTCCACGATTTGTATCGTGCCGATCATACTCCATATTGCCCAGAAGAAATTGCTTACATAAAGCGAATTTTGAAGGGCGAAAACGCATGTAAAACTCCTTCTAAAAAGAAAAATAAACCACGCAAAGTTGGTAAATACTTCTAAGAAACTATTTATAAAATTTAAGGCACTCTCAACTGAGTGTCTTTTTTTTGTAAAAAAATGTAATTTTTTGCTTGACAAAGATAGTTGGGGGGGGGTAGCATCTGCTAACTAATTTAATAAAGATATACTATGAAAAAAATTCTTACATCAGTTTGTGCAACCGCACTATTTACATCGGCATTCGCTTTAGATGTCAGCGAAGATAAAACTATTACAGATGGTATTTCTACTATCAATTTTACAGCTCCAAATGTAACTTTAACTATTACGGGCAAACACGACCAGTTGTGGTACTCTCCACGTGCAAATTTTGGAGATGATTATGTATATACCGACGGCGACAAAGTTACCGTAAAATTGGAGTCTGGTGCATCTATTTGGTTAAACGATACTCAAGGAGGTTTGTTTGGTGGTGATACAGTTTCTTCAAGTAAAGTTGATATGTACATTACAGGTAGTGGTAAAATACAAACAACTCTCGCATCTATTACAACTACAAATAGTAGAGGAAAACTTTTCTTAGATGCTTATACAGATTTCACCGATGCAACATATAATATTGGGTCTGCAACACTACCCACAAATCTTACTGTGTCGAATACATTGATTGCAAAAAGTATTACTCTTATATCTGGTTCGACATTGACGCTTGCTTCAGATAGTGATTCCTCGGCAAATATTTTGACTACTGCTAATTCAACTATTCGTGGTACTATAATTCAAAAAGCAGGGGTATATACAGTACAGGGAGCAACAACTAATTTATACGGAACATTAGACTTGTCAGTTTCGAAGGGCTTTAAAACTCGTTGGCTTACAGTTCATAATGGTTCAACAATTATTATTCGTGCCGATAATGCACTAATGGAATCTGATACAGCGTATCGCGTATATGCTATTGCAAAAGATGCTACTACAACTTTAAAGCTTTATGCCGATCAACAGTTCGCTGATTTGTGGTTTGCTAATGATAATACTACTGGAACATTAAATGCTTATACAAATGGCAATGCGCTTACTTTTGCTGGTATAAATTCAACCGGTACTCTCAATATTTTCATTGAAAAAGATTTTTCGTAGGAAAATGATAAAATTCACTTTACAAATGCAACAGTAGAGAAAGTTGAATCAATCTTGGGTACAATTACCATTGGTAATACTGTTGTTGATGAATCACTTTGGGATATTGTAAGCGATGGTAATAAAGGTGTATATATTAACTTGGCACAAGTACCAGAGCCAGCCGAATGGGCAATGATATTCGGCTTATTGGCTCTTGGTTTCGTATCCTATCGCAAGCGCAAGTAAAAGCAAAACTGTGTAGTGTTTGCTTTTGTGGTGGTTTTTACAAATAATGAAAAAATGCGTTTCAAAAGAAACGCATTTTTTGTATATAATAAGCAATCTCATTCGGTGCTTATAGAATAAAAAAATGTTTATTTTTTTTGTACAAATTCAAAAAGTTTAAATTTCTTTGTTGTAAAAAATTTATAGATGTTAAATATAGATAGACATGAAAAAATTAGTATCGCTATTGATTTTAGGTGCAACAGTGTCTAGTTATGCTGTTGATAGCATTGATTATGTCGCATGTGTGGGTAGAATTATTCCTCAAGAACGCGTGCAAAAGCTTGCAGTTTCTGCACCTACTGGAGCTCAAGCAGTAATTGAAACTCTAAATGTAAAACAGGGCGACATTATCAAGGAAGATGAAATTGTTGCAGTTATCGCTGGCGAAAAAACAGCATTGGCTACTCTTAAACGAGCAAAAGCCGCTCTTGAAATAGCTAAATCGGCAAGAGATATCAAGGTTATGGAGCAAAACAATATTATAGCCGATATGCAAGGGGAACTTCAGCAAATTACAAATATCCTTACCGAAAAAGATCCTCCACGTAGAGAACGTGAAGAGTTAGAATATAATCAAACTTCTTTAATGCGAAAAATTGCACATGCAAAGGCTATCTTGCCATTGATTGAAAAAAATCAAAATGATATCGTAGCAGAATCATCGTTAGCAGTAGAAGAAGCCGATAAAGTGCATAAGTCGTATTTTGTAAAGTCTCCAATTTCAGGTAAGGTTTTAGAAATGCACATAAAAGAGGGTGAAGCAGTTTCAATGGAAGGTGTTTGCGAAATTGCAAATATCTCAAAATTGTTTGTCGAAGCAGAAATTTATGTTGCAGATGTTGCAAAAGTAAAAGTTGGAGCTAAAGCAACTATTACTTCCGATGCACTTAAAGGCAAAACTTTTGATGGAACAGTAGTTTCTATTTCTAGTTCTGTAAAAAATAATAAAGTTTTCAGTTCAGATCCGAGCGAGTTTTCAAATTTGAAAGTTGTCCGTGCTAAGATAAAGTTAGATGATTGCGAAGCGTTAAAGAATTTGATTGGTTCGCAAGTCAATGACAGAATTTCTGTAAAGTAAATTTGTGGCAGGGAAAAAGAAAAGTCTAATAGAACGTATTGTACCGCTTGGAATTCCTCTTGCGTGGCTTCAACTTACAAGCGAGCGTAAGCGTTTTGCAGTAGCTATTGCAGGTATAACTTTTGCAGTTGCTATGATGTTGTTTCAAATGGGACTTCAAAACGCGTTGTTTAAACAAGTTGTAGGTCCACTATTGCTGATTGATGGAGATGTTGTTGTAGTGGGTTATCATTATGAATATTTTGGAGTTGGTCGAGGCTTTCCCGAAGTGCGTTTACATCAGTGTAAGTCAGTCGAAGATGTCGTTTCTGCCGAACCAATTAAGATTGGTTGTGCCTCATTTAAGAATGTCGATGATGGCAGAGAGCGTGATATTTTTTTGATAGCTTTTGACCCAACTAAAAATACTTTTCTTTCTCCTGATATCTTAAAAAGCTCTCAAAATCTTAAAATGCGTGGGACCGTTGCTTTTGATGCCTTGTCGCGTCAACAGTAAGATCGGAAG
>JAGAOA010000268.1 GCA_017623955.1 Opitutales bacterium | reverse complement strand
CGATCTCAAGCCTTTTACGACACTTTTTACGACCCACAAAAAAAGCTCTTTAAAGATAGTGCAACAAGCTCTCACATAAGTTTCCCTGCAAATGTCTATCCTTACTTTATGGGACTTTATCCAAACGAACAGTGCCGCAAAAACATCATTGCTATGATAAATCGCGACCGATTGACGAAAGCCATGCTTTTCGCTTCATTCCCAACCATTGCAGGATTACAAAGAGACGGAGAACATAAATTACTTTACGAACTTCTAACAGATGAACGTACATGGCGTAGAATGTTAGCCGATGATGCAACAGCCACATTTGAAGGTTGGTATAAAACAGCTAAATGGAATACATCGCTATTTCATCTAGCACTTACTTATGGTGCATTGTTTATTATTGATGATTTTAATGGCATAGACTTGCGACCAGAAAAAGAGCACTAATTAGTATTTTCTTGCTATACTCTGTAACTCTAACCAACGCTCATTTTCAAGTGTCGGTAAGAATGATATATGATGCAAAATGCTCTTCCATTCTAAATAAACGCGTTCTATATCTCCACGTAAAATTAAATCACTCTCAAATCGTGATAATTGGGCACCGTCAGATATAGCTCTAACAATTTCACTTGCACCATCGCCATACGTCAAAGGTACGCCGCCCTTTAACGCTCCTTTTACACTTGCTGAAAAGAATGTGAGCCTGCATATATCTGCCAAACGTGACGACACCCCAGTTTTAGTATTCGATAAATGAAATCTTCCACCTGCACGCAAGTTTGCTAAATCGAAAATCAAATCTTTTATTGCATACGATTTATCTTCGATAGCTGCAGCAATAGCATAACCTTCTCCACCGTTAAAGAATGAGAATATTCGTCCTCGCATAGTTGGACAAAAATTTCTATCTACTAATCCAAATCTATACCAAGAAAGAGCTAGAGAACTACTAGAAACAGATGATTGAGCAAAGCCAGAAAGCTTTTCAAAATCATTTTCCCCTTCAACAATAATGTCTCTTTCTGGCGGTCGATATAATTTTGCATCATAACTATCAACAATCGTATTAACTCTTGCATTCGACAAATCTAAAAATGCCCTAATACTTCCATTGTATTCTTGAAAATTTGTAACATTTGCCCCTGCAAAATGTACTTCAATAAATTTTTGAAAATTTCTACGTATATTTTTTAGAGTCAATTTATCTCCAGAAAAATAGCGTTTGTAGTTTTTGTCTATCTTTACAACTGTTGCAATTATACGCCTTGCTCTCTTTGTAAAAATAAGTTTATCATCTCTAGTAAAAGCTACATCTAAAACAATACCATAGTTGTTTTTATCGTTGCGATATACCCTGCCAATTCCCAACGAAGCCACAGCTTTTGGCGACGATAAAAATGGTTTCCAATCTCCATCTAAAAAAAGAGTTTCATTCAAAGCCGATGGCACTTTAGTTCGACGACGTTCCCACATATTTCTAGAGTTTAATATCTCTATTATCAAACTTTTATCTGTGGATTTTGATACCGAACTACCTCTGCGATGCAACTTTGAAATATCTTCAAAACCTATATCAATGTTCTCAAACGAAAACAAACGTCCGTAAAAATTTTTCAAAGCAATAATATGATTTTTTTTCTCATCAATAGCTTGAGCCATAATTCTGATAGAAGCGGCAGAATCTATTGCATCAACTCTTTTTAACACACCCTTTTTTGCCTCACTCAATCGAGGTTTAGACGGTAAAGAAATTGCAAAACCTAACTTATCTTTTCCTCTGCGCCCCGCTCTACCATACATCTGTAAAAGTTCGTCAGCACGTAAAATCTGCGTTCCCGATACAGTCTCATATTCGCGGGAAACAACAATAACACTACGCATTGAAAAATTTACGCCAGCTCCCAAACCAGTTGTTGCAACAACAACATTTAACATTCCATTTCTAGCATATTTTTCAACTACATTACTACGTTGATATGCCGATAATCCACTATGATGAAAAGCAATCCTTTTTCGCATCATATTCGCTAGCTCTCTACCAGCCGATGATGCAATCTGTTTAGGTAAATTTAAGAAATCAGGACAAGGCAATTCTGATGCAAGCTTTCTAGCTATTAATTCTGCCTCTGCTCTATGCGGAGCAAAAATTAGAACTGGCGCCATATCGGATACAATTATTTTCTGAACTAACTTTGCCCACATACTGTGCAAGCCTCGCGTATCACACTCAGGAAGAGCCGTAGAGACAATTTCTTCTAGCGGAACAGCTCTAGTTGGATGCGATATTACCTCGCAATTTCTACCTAAATTCTTGAACCATTTTTTTATATCTGAAGTATTTTCTACACTACCACTTATCAGTAAAAGTTGAGTATGTTTGGGAGCGATAGCAATAGCCAGTTCGTAATTAAAGCCCCTAATAGAATCCGAAATTAGTTGATATTCATCTATAACTAGTAAATCTGGTGTTGTGCCCAAAAATAATGAATTTTTTTGAGTTTCTAAAGTAGCAACAACAATATCAGAATTTACGTCTATACTAAAATCTCCAGTAGAAATTCCTACTCTCCACCCTCTAGCTTTCCATTCACTATATTTGTCGTTTGCTAAGGCTCTTGTCGGAACAGTATATACTACACGACCAGAAAAACCACGTTCTATCAACATTTCAAAAACGTATGTCTTGCCCGCTCCAGTAGGTGCATCAATAACGACATCTCTACCAGCTTTCAAATGTTCGTATGCTTCCGTCTGCCATGAATCTGGAATACGAACTATATCGCCAAGCGATTGTATTTGGCTATTTTGCCATAGCATTTAAAATTTCTCCGACATAAATTCTATGCAGTGGATCTTTACCATACCATTGCGACAACGGAGCTTTATCTATAAATAAATTTTCGTCCATATCTTGAGCATATAATTTACGGCATTCAAAATACATCTGTGCTTGCTCAAACGAAACAGAATTATACGAAGTTTTAATGGCATTCAAATTGCATACCTTAGCTTTATTCTCATTTCTGCCTGAATGAGAACCACAGTAAGATAGAATATCTTTGTCCTTAGGAGCAAAAAAAGATAGAGTAAATATAGGTTCTTTTTCTATAAACTCAAACGTATAGCGATTAGGGCGTACAAATATAAATGCAACAGGTTTGTTCCATAAGAAACCAACCCCACCCCAACTAGCTGTCATCATATTAAAGTTGGAAATATTGCCTGCCGATTTTAAAGTCCAATCTTTACCGATTTTATCTATCGGACGAGCAAATCCCTCAGAAATATCAATATTTTTAAACATAAGAGTATTTTCGGCTTTTATTCTGTATTGTTCAACAAAATATTTTCAGAATTTAGACATAAAAAAAGTAGTCCAACCGAACTACTTTTTATACTAATAATAAATTTAACTTTTTATCTGCGACGTCTCCAATATGCAAAAGCTAATGCAATGCAACCAAATGTAATTGCAATTTCGGCTGGTTCAGGCACCGTAACTGCATATAAGAAACCATTAGCATCCTGAGTAAAGTTCTTCCAACCATCTGCATAGAAGTGCGTCAATTCTTCGTCATTAAGCTCTTGTGTAATTTTTACAACACCATTCTTGAAATCTTCAAAGATGTATTGAACATCCCAAGTATATGTAGAACTATCAGAATTTGTACCTGTACCCCCCAAACTATCTATGTAGTCATTATTTAGTTTTTTATAGAGAGTATTTATGCTCAAGAGTGTAGTATCTTCGTGCAACTTAAATGTTAAAGTACGAACAGTATCTACATATTTGCTACCAGATTTATTAAGTGATTGGGCAATGTAATCGAACGATTCATTTCCACCGAGTTCAATTCTGCCATTACTGTAAACATTTAGCGATATTGCAGTAATATCAGTATTTGTATCAGTTAAAGCTTTTTGAGTTAGAACTTCAGAACCAGTTAATCTCAATGTACCGCCATTAAAGCGAATTTTATTTCCAACAATAAAAGAACCTTTATCGCCAGTCCAATTTATTTCACCATCGAGATTTATATAATCGCCAACTTTTAAAATTGCATTGTTATTGCTGTTTATCGATGTACCAGCTCGAACTAAAATATACTTAGATACATTGTATTGATGTTTATTT
>JAGAOA010000267.1 GCA_017623955.1 Opitutales bacterium | reverse complement strand
TAAAGAGTCTGGTTTTTCGTATTGGCAGATATGTCCGTTAGGTCCTACTGGGTATGGTGATTCCCCATATCAATCTTTTTCCGCCTTTGCTGGTAATACATATTTTATTGATTTTGAGCAGTTGCGCGATATGGGGTTTTTGTCAGATTTAGAATTAAATCCTCTAAGAGCCTTGCCTCAAGATAGATGCGATTATGGGGCAATTTATGGAATAATTCCCAATCTTGTTAATATCGCAGCAGAGCGTTTTGAATCAGATGGTAATAAAAAATTGAAGAGCGATTTTAATAAATTTTGTAAAACTAATCAACATTGGTTAGATGCTTACGCACTTTATTGTTCGCTAAAAAAATACTTCAATTCAAAATCTTGGTTAGATTGGGATAAACCATATAGAGATTTTTCGTATGCAAAAAATAATGTACCCCAAGAGTGCCATAGAGATATATATGCTGTAAAATTTGGACAGTGGATTTTCTTTCGTCAGTATGCGGATTTTAAGGCTAAAGCTAAAAAATGTGGTATAGAAATATTTGGAGATATTCCAATATTTTTGTCACTAGATAGTGCAGATGTTTGGGCAAATCCAAAATTGTTTGAGTTAGATAAAAATTTGCATCCTAAGAATGTTGCAGGTGTCGCACCAGATTATTTTTCAGCCGAAGGTCAATTGTGGGGCAATCCACTTTTTGATTGGCGAAATTCCAAAAAGGCTTTGTTTGAGTTTTGGCGTAAACGTATAGCAGCTGCATCAGATATGTACGATGTTATTCGTTTTGATCATTTCAGGGGTTTTGCAGATTATTGGTCTATCCCAGCAAAAGAAGGCGATGCTCGAAAAGGTTCACTCAAAAAAGGTCCAGATGTCGAATTTTTTGAATATATAAAAAAGCATTTTCCTAAGCAGAAATTTGTTGCAGAAGATTTGGGTTTGCTTTCAAAAGCTTCATTTGCCTTGCGCGATAAAATTAAAATTCCATCAATGGCAGTTTTGCAATTTGCCTTTGGCGATAACCCAAAAAATCCGTATTTGCCTCATAATGTAAGGCGTAATTGTGTCTTTTATACGGGAACGCATGATAATAATACGTCAATCGGTTGGTACGAGTCAGCTACCGAACAGGCAAAAGATGAAGCTCGCCGATATTTTAGGGCGTCAGGAGATGCAGTAAATTGGGATATGATTCATGCAGTAATGCTAAGTGTAGCATCAATCGCAATATTTCCAATGCAAGATATTATAGGTTTGGGAGCATGGGCTAGAACGAATACTCCCGGAAAACCAGATGGAAATTGGCAATGGCGTATGAGTCAACAGCAACTCCAGAAAGCGTTGATTGATAATGCTCCCTATCTGCATAGCCTTTGTGAATTGTCCGATAGATTGAAAAATATTGTTGCAAAATAATTACATAGGTAAATAATAGATAAAATGGATGACCAGAAAACAAAAGTCGAAATGGAGTTGAAAGGCTTGGGAGTGTCGAAAGGCATTGCTCATGGCGAGGCTTTTGTTATGCTCAATCGAGAGTTAAAGGCTCCAGTCTATGAAATACGAGATAGCGATAGAATAAATGAAAAATCTCGCTTTCAAGATGCCATAATTAAGACAAAAAATGAAATAAATACATTAAAAAATGAGCTAGTGGCAGCTATCGGAGAGTCTGAAGCCGCTATCTTCGATGCACATTTGATGGTCTTAGAAGATGTAGCAATAATGGAAGAAACAATGTCGCTTTTTGAAAGCGAACACTTCAATATAGAGTATTGCTATATGACTGTTGTAGATTAATTTATATCAGTCTTTGAAAAAATAGATGATCCATTTATTAAAGAACGTATTGGAGATTTAAAAGATGTTTCAACTCGCGTTTTACGTAATCTTTTGGGAATAGAATCGGTCAAAATAGGACAATATACCGATGCAATAATTTTGGTAAGTTCAGATTTTACTCCATCAGATTTTGCTTTGGTAGATAAAAGTAAAATCTTGGGTATTGTATCCGAAAAGGGTTCTGCAACTTGCCACACAGCTATTTTGTCTAGATCCTTAGGAATTCCATGTGTCGTTGGAGTTTCGGGGGTAGTAGATAAAATTTCTTCTGGCGATTTCCTTTTGACAGATGGTTACGATGGTAAAGTTTATGTAAATCCTCAAGAAGAAACTTTACGAGTATATAATGAGTTAGATTCCGTCCATAAACAAAATCAAAAAATATTTGATACCTCATTGCCATTTCCGTCAAAGACGGCTGATGGTTGCGATTTCAACGTAGAGATAAATATAAGTGATGCTAGTGATATCATTGCAGGGTCTATGGAATATTGTGATGGTATAGGTTTGTTTAGAACTGAAAATTTCTTTTTAAATACTGCTTCTTTTCCAGATGAGCAAGCACAGTTTGAAACTTATAAAGCCGCAGTATTAGCCGCTAAAGGAAAACCAGTAATCATTAGAACGTTAGACTTGGGTGGCGATAAAAATCTAACTCTTATGAAAGAACTTCATAAAGAAGAAAATCCATTTATGGGATGTCGAGCAATTAGATTTTGCTTAGATCATCCAGAAGTTTTCTTGATTCAGTTGCGTGCAATTTTGCGAGCTAGTGCATTTGGTGATGTTAAAATTATGTTGCCAATGATTTGCTCTATACGCGAAGTAGAAAGAGCCAGAGTTTTTATTGAAAAGGCAAAAGAACAACTCTCAAACGCTGGTATAGCCTTCAATAAAGATATAAAAGTTGGTGTAATGATTGAAGTTCCTAGTGCCGCGTATACAGTCGATATAATTGCCGATGCATGTGATTTTATCAGTATAGGAACAAACGATTTAGTTCAGTATCTTTTGGCAGTAGATAGAGTAAATGAAATGGTTGCGCATTTATACGAACCTTACCATCCAGCAGTAATAAGAACATTAGATGTAATAGTTTCGGCAGCAAGAGCCAAAGGTATAGATGTTTGTATTTGTGGAGAACTTGCAGCTGATCCAATATTTACACCGCTTTTGTTGGGTATGGGCGTTACTCATTTTTCAATGTCAGTTACTTCTGTTGCTGAAATTAAATTCTTGCTTCGTCGTTTGACAATGGAACAAGCTGTTGCACTCAAGAATGAAGTTGTAGTTATGAAACGTTCGCGTCATATCGTAAATCGCTTGCGTTCATTTCATTACGAAAGTCTAAGACCTTATATAAAATAGTATGCAACAAAATTTAAATTTAGCGTTGATGCAGATTAGAGAAAGCTCTATTGAAGTTCTGCAAGACGAAAGTACATTGTTTGAATGTTCGTTAGATCACTCTAGATATAGCGTATTGCCTTCGGCTGTTGTTCGTGTGAAAGCTCAAGAACAAGTTGGTGCAGTCTTAAAAATTGCAAATAAATTTAATATAGGTGTTACAGTTAGAGGTTCAGGAACAGGATGTTCTGGTGGTTGTGTTCCGTTAGATAAAGGTATTGTTCTAGATTTATCTAAATTAAATAAAATAGAAATAGATGCAGTGTCTCGCATAGCCACAGTTGAAGCGGGGGCAATTACTTTTGATGTCGATAAATCTGCAAATGAGTATGGCTTGTTTTATGCTCCAGATGCCTCATCGCATAAGTTTTGCTCTATTGGCGGAAATATAGCGTGTAATGCAGGCGGGTTGCGTGCATTAAAATATGGAGTTACTAGAGATAATGTAATTTCGCTAAAAGCATATACAGGTAGTGGAGAACTAGTAAATTGTGCGTTGCCTCTGAAGAAGTTTTCTGTTGGGCTAAACTTGCGTGACTTGTTTATTGGCTATGAAGGACTTTTGGGAATTATAGTAGAAGCTAAGTTAAAATTGTTACCATTGCCCGAAAGTAGAAAGACCTTAATATCTTTTTTTGACGGCGATTTAAAGGCTTTTGCTGGAATTTCAAAAATTATGAAATCTCCCTTAATGCCGTGCGTTTTGGAGTTTATGGATTCAGATACTATAACTTGCGAACGTAAAAGATTTCCAGCGTTGTCTATTCCTGAAGGTAAGTCAGTATTACTGATAGAGTTTGATGGAACGCAAGCTGAAGTTGATGAAGCTGTAAATAAATGTTCAAAGCTTTTTGATGATATAAGAACTTCAAATTCAGACCAAGAACGAGAAATGCTTTGGAAAATTCGTAGAGCAGCGTCGCCTGCAATGTATGAAATGGGTGATAGTAAAATTAGTCAAGATAGAGTTTTGCCAATCTCATCATTAGAGGAATTTTTCGCATATTATAAGGGGTTGGGAAAGAAATATAATATAGCTTGTCCAGTATTTGGACATTCTGGAGATGGTAATTATCATATACATTTTATGTATAATTCTGCCGATTTGCAATCAGAACAAAAAGCGCGAGAAGCTATGGATTTATCGATAAAAAAGACAATCGAACTGGGGGGCGCAGTGTCGGGAGAGCATGGTATAGGCTTTTTGAAAACAAAGTATATTTCGTTGCAACATTCAGAGTTTGAACTAAACCTAATGCGTCAGTTGAAAGGGCTATTTGATCCTCAAAATATATTGAATAGAGGAAAAGTTTTGTGGGAAAATAGTAATGAAGTAAAAAATTTACGTCCACTTAAAAATATTCATTTGCCATGGGACAAATAATGGGTCATTTCCCCATTTTTTTTGATGCTTTTTTTACGTTTTTTTCCTAAAAATAGCTTAAAAAATGTTGATTTTTTTATAGAAAAAAGTATCTTATTCTTATATGAAAAAGAGTATATTTCTGTTGTTGTTATCAACGTTGTTTGTAAGTGGTACCGAATTTTCGGTTTCTACTTCTGGGGTAAATTTTTCAACGGAAGGCGAAATAGTTTTGCAATCATCAAAGAATGGACTTTGGGCGATTGCACAAAATTGGGTAAATAATCGTCCCACAGATTTTGTGTATGCAAATCCATCTAAAGTAGATGTAAGAGCTGATTGTACCATTGTTGAAGGGTCGATAAAAACAGATGCTGGATTATGGAAGTTAAAAGATATATATTCGCGCAAAGGAGACTTGGTAAAATGTGTTCGTCGTTACTCGTATACGGGAAAAGACGTGTCTAAAGTATCGTTGCATAACGAATTTTCTATTCCTGTAAAGACTGAAAAAATTTTAATTCCTTCTGTAATATACTATGGTAATCCATCTGGATATAAGAATGGTCCAGAACGCGTGCCTACTTTCTCTGAGAAAAATTCTTCAGATGTGTTGTTTGAGGAACATAGAATTTCTATGCCGTTTGTATCAGCTGAATTTTCAAAGAATTCTAAATTGTATTCAGTTGCATTGCACACTATTCCCTCGCCAGCAAATTATGGTAACATAAAGGATCAATGGTGGTCGTTAGGGGCTAGCTTAAAGAGTAATTCTACTAGTTTAGTATCTACATCGGGGGCGGTTACATACAATAATCAGTGGGGTAGGATAAAAAGTTTACAACGTGCAAGTCATAAATATCCCGACACATATTTGAATATAAGAAATGGTGCTATTATTCAGAAGACTTTTTATATTTCTGCTTCGACATGTTCCCGCGAAGGTTCTGGTTTTATGCAGGCTGTAGATGCTTCGCTTGATATATTTCAACCTTATAATGTAACTGGGATGCCCAAATATGAAGATATTGTGAAGGCAAAGTACAAATTTTCTAGAACTCGTTATCACGAAACAGATGAATATGCAGGATTTTTTAAATTCCCAGATTTTTTTGCATTGAAAGATATTGTTTATGGTTGGTGTGGGCAGGCTGCTCTTTGTGGTTACGCATATCAACATCTTCAACGTTTTGGCAACAGAGAGGAAATGAGAGAAAGAGCTCAAAAATCGTTAGATTTTATAAGCGGAGCAGAATTTTTTGAAAACGGCTTTAGAACTGCCTATGATACCAAAACTAAGAAATGGAAACGTGGCGAAATTTTATCGCAAGCTCAAGGTTTGCAGAATATGCTTATGGCTATAAATTCTGCAAGAGAAAATTCTGTTACAACACAACAAAAACAATCAAAGCCTAAAACAAATCTTTTGGATGCTTTATTTTCAACCGATAAAAAATCAGAACAAGCTAAAAAAACAGATAAAATGGCTCTTGATTCTACAAAATGGGAAGCTTTTGCTAGAAAGGCTTGCACTTTTCACGCCGACAGAGTTTTAAAAGAAAACTGGAATCCCATATCTACTAATGAATGCTTTTTAGGTGCTCCATTAGCTTGGGGATACAAACTATTCGGAGACGAAAAATTAAAAGATGCTGCATTAAAAGTTGCTGATTATTATGCAAATCGTCATCTAGATATGCGTGAAGTCTACTGGG
>JAGAOA010000266.1 GCA_017623955.1 Opitutales bacterium | reverse complement strand
TCCACTCTCGTCCCTCGCTTGATATACCTTTCGTGCGGACTGATGTTGCCGTAATATAAATCTTCAAGTGTTGTCATGTGCGTTGCACCTCCTTTTGCAACACAAATAGATACCACAACAACTCTCACAAGTCCAGCGTTTTTTGATATAAAAAGCAAAAGCACCGCATAAAGCGATGCTTTCAAATGGTGAAATTTATTATACCTGTTATGATTTATCTTTTCGTATTTTTATTGAGTTTTCATCGTTTTGAACTGATATACATTTACTATGGGCGCAATTTATTCCTTCCGGTAAAATTGCAAGGTCATCAGCATAGACTGGTTTGTTGCAGATTTCACACGTTCCTTTAACCGTCTTTGATAAATTATCAAGATATTCTATGACTGTCTCAATGCTTCTTGAACCAAACTCAAGCTCAAGCGCAGATTCGACACCTTCTTTGTTGTATTCCATGAGTTTTTTTACAATTTCATACTCGTGGTCGTACATAAGGTCTGCGATTGCTGATTGGAAAGAACGTAGTTCATCAGAATAATCAGGATTATTCAAGCTCTCTTCAAGTGCATCACTATATCCATCATCATAACCATCTTCGTAACCTGTATCGTTGTCACTATCGTTTGTTTGATAACTATGATTGGTAGAACACCCACACAAAAGCAGACATATAATTATGCAAATTATTATCTTTTTCATAAAGAGCTACCTCGAGTGTCACGATGTATGCGAATAGCAATAATCATCCAGAAGTTTTTGCTTTTTGCATCCAGGCACGATACATGTGTGTTCCTCGCAGTATTGACCGCCATCAACTCGAAGGTCTTTGCATAGGCCGGCGAGACAAGTGTGCGACATACAGTATTCAGAACCATACTGCTTATCTGTTGTACATCCACTTTTAGAACAAGTGTGTTCGACACAGTACGAACCGTTGGCAATTTTTATGTTGTTACAACTATTGCACTTGTGAGTAATACAATAATCTGAACTATATTGCTTTTCAGATGTGCAACCAGTTGCTTTGCAAGTATGCTCGACACAATGATAACCAGATTCGATTCTTAAGTTTTTACATCCTACATTTGAGCATTGGCACACAGAACAATATTGTGAATTATAGTCTTTCTTAAACGAACAACTGCTGTTTGCACACTTATGCTCTGAACAGTATTTTCCGCTTGTGCTTACCACATTATCACAAGTTAGTTCTAAACAAGTGATTTTATTAGAATTGTTGTTGGAGTTATTACTGTTATTAGTGTTTGTATTTGTGTTAGTGTTGCTGTTGTTCGTGTTATTGTTATTGTTGTTCGAGTTGGTATTTGTATTCGTGTTCGTGTTTGTATTTGTATTTGTATTCGTGTTCGTATTTGTATTGGTAGTGGTGTTTGTGTTTGTATTATTGTTACTATTTGTTTGAGGTGTGGATGACTTGGTTGGCAAATCAAAAGCAGAAATAGAACATTCCTCAAAATTATAATCATCGCCATACACAGTAAAATAAACCGTTCCAAACTCCGTACTACCAGATTTTATATCTTTTGGCTCAATATAAATTGTCGCAAGATACATTTCATCGGTATCATCGTATGTCCAATTCTCAAAACTTGTTTTTTGAAAATTTCTTGTCTTCTCATATACCGTTACATTATCATCGTTGACAATTCGTATTTCTACTGTGCCAGAAGCAGATACTGCATTTTCGTTTTCATCGGACAATTCAAACAAAAGGACATATTTTGAATAATCGTTATAGTAAAGGAATCTATAATCAGAAAGCCATGTTACAGTAAAATTATCACTCGTTGCATCATCGTCGGTTAAATCTATATAGTAGTCTGATTTGGAATTGATATTAGAAATATAACATATTGAATAACCATAGGCATTTTTTATGATTGCGCAATCTCCAATTTTTCTCTTGGGCGAAAAACACCATTCATCAATTTCTTCGACGTATTCCCCAGGCTTAACAAAATATAATCTTCCTGCGCCTTGGTCGCCTTGTTCTGCACCATATTTGTTCATTAACTCAACCAAGGATTGCTCTGTTGCCTTTCCTTTCTTCCAAGTTGAATAAACGTATTCAGCAGTATATTCATCGGAAAAAGTAATGGTTCGGAGAGACACGTTCTCTATTTTTTTGTTGCCGTTATTTCCAGCCAACAAAATTATCAATACCGTTATTAGAACTACAACAACGGCAGAGATAATTCCAATGATAATAGGTTTCTTTTTGCTCTTTTTTTCTGTCTCGGTATGATTGAGCGTATGGATTACAGGAGATGGTTCGCTAATGGTTTCTGGCAAAACGTTATCTGTGGGAGATATAACTGTGCTTTCAATATTTGCTCCACAATAATGGCAAAATTGACTATCTTCCGGCAGTTCCTGTTTGCATTTGGGACAGATAACTATCTTTGTGTTATTTTCAGAGTTTGATAAAGACATACTCATAAACTCCCATCTTTACATTGATTTCAAATACTCTTTAAGTTCATCCATAGTTTCCTTGGTACAGGAATGGAGATATTCAAACAATGCAACCAATTCTGTTCTGATAGCAAGATTTTCAATGATACCGCCAAAGTATCTGAAGTTCTTATCTGTTACCTCAATGTACTTGTTTTCATCAACTTCTTTATGGATGATGTGCGAAAGAACCTCTACAACTTCGTGTATGGGGGGTTCTTTGCTATTAAGAACGATGCCATCATATAAGCTCGCTCTACTATAAAACATATCTACGAAAAATGGTTTTGCTTCTGGAAGCACTTCAAGTATGCTATTGGTTACAGCAACGATATATTCATCACTAAATTTCAATGCAACATCTTGTGAAGGTGCAATCTCTAATGCGTTCGCACGGACGAAAAATTCTGCAAAGATAACAGCGTCGCAATATGTATAATTGTTTTTTACGAAATTCGGTTCTTCTTTGCTGTTCTCTGCCATAATAGAAGGAAGGCTCGCAGTTAGAAGAGCTAATTTTTCGATGGGGTTTATCGGTGCTGATTCAGATGTCTTTTCTGTTTTTGGAACATCTGGAACAGTTTTGGTTCCACACTTATGACAGAAAGTGCTATCCTCGTGTAGTTTTGTCCCACATTTTCTGCAGAACATAATTGTCGGTTTTTCTGCAAGAGTGGATTTTGCCACAACAGGAATCTCATTGTTTTTTTGAACTGGTTGAGGTTGA
>JAGAOA010000265.1 GCA_017623955.1 Opitutales bacterium | reverse complement strand
CCATACAGTCTTGGATTTGTTCTTGTACTCCATATTGTAGCGAGCGTACGCACAAATTCCAAACTTGTTCTGCTTTTTTATCGCCTTGATATTTATTCTTTGCCTTCAATTTAAAAGGCATGTGGCGTGCAATAAGCTTGAAAGATTGATTGTCAATTTTTGCACTTTTGGGAAAAATAATTTCGGCGTATCGGAAAGATTTAAAATCGTATTGATTTAGAATATCAGTTTTACCCGACAACGTAAAATATTCTTGATAGGTACAGTTGGCTCTAGTTTTGTAACGTATAGAACCATCTTCGTTTAGTTCTTGTGCAAAGCGAGTTTCGATAGTATCGCCTTTTTTGCCATTTGCTGACATCTCGAAATAACCTACGTACATAGCTCCGAAGTCTATGAAGATTTTATTTTGCGAAAGTTGCTTTATCTTCACTGGCTTTATGTTTTCAAAGACTAAGAGGGGCAATGGGGATGGTTTTAAAGTGTAATCGGGATTCTTTAATAATTGTGCATTTTGCCACGTTGAATCATCGTAGTTGGGAAATTGAAAATTTACTTCAGTTGCGGAAGCATCGTAGTGTTCGGCAAATTGTGTTTCGTAGCCAATCTTTTTTTTGGCATCGCTAAAGGCTGTATGAATGGCGTACTTCCAAGTGTCATCTGTTTTTAAAAGCGTTTTATTATCGGAAATAATATCGCAGATAAATCCGTGTCGATAATCTCCACTTACCCATACTCTATTTATATAACCTTGATAATAACTATGTACAGCGATTGTATTTTTGCCTTGTTTCAAAAATTTAGATACATCAACTTCATGATAAAAATAGATGAAATGGTATCCTGCGGTTGGCCCCATTGCTACAAATTTTCCGTTGATGTAGATTTTTGCGTAGTCGTCGGCTGAGAAAAATAACTTTGCATTTTTTGGTAGTGAGTTTAGGTGGAATATTTTTCTAAAAAGAATGTGACGATTTTGTATTTTCTTTGCTAACTCTCTCACTCTTTTTGCTGATTGCTTGTCTAACTGACGATGAAAGACATTTGTTTTTTCGAGATTACTAAATTCAGGCGTTGTTATCCATTTTCCGTCAAAATTGTGATTACTTGTTGCGTTTTGAGCAATGGATGTAAATGGAATAACAATAAATAAAGTTAATAAAGTATATTTGAAAATGTGTAATATAATTTCTTGTGTGTGTGTGTTCTTCATAATGTTAAGCTAAAAAATATCTATTTTATTTCAAGCATATAGTTTCTTTTTTGTGGAATTTTATTTTTCCGATTAAAGTCTACTATTAGAGTAGGGTAATCTATTGCTTTAACTTAATTTTTGTTTTTATTTTTAATTTACATAAGTATTATTTCATTCTTTATACATTCTTTCTTATTTTCGATTTGGGAAAATGTTGGATTATTTTGTGAAATTGTGATTTTTTTAAAAAATTTTTCTTGAAAAATATAGTTTTTAGGTATTTTATGAATTCAAATTTATCTAAATTTTGTTGTTCTTTTTTGGGAAAATTCTTTTTTATTTTTAGTTTAATATAAACGAATAAAATTGTTTTTCCCTTTTTAATAGAAGTCTAGAGAATACTTAACTAAAATAGTAATGAATTTATCAAAAGATACTCCGTATAGCAAGATTGAGCAGTTAGTAAGAGAAACTGTCTATAAGCAAATGGGACTTCCTGTACCAGTTCAGAAGATTGGTCCAAACCCATTAGTAGTAAATATTAGTGCACGTCACGTTCATCTTACTCAAGAGGCTGTTGAGGCTCTCTTCGGTAAAGGTTATAAGTTGACAGTGCATAAATGGTTGTATCAAGAAGGGTTTTTTGCTGCAAAAGAATCAGTAACGTTACTTGGTCCACGTAGTCGCATAATATCAAATTTGCGTATACTCGGTCCTTGTCGTAACGACAATCAAGTCGAGTTGGCATTGACAGATGCTCGCGCGTTAGGATTTGATGTTCCTCTTCGTCATAGTGGTGATGTTGCAAATACTCCAGGTTGTATGTTGATGGGTCCAGCAGGATTTTTTGAAATGCCTCATGGTGTAATTCGTGCAGCACGTCATGTTCATATGAGTCCGGAAGACGCAGCTTTCTATGGGGTAAAAGATAAAGACGTTATGAATTTGAAAGTATATGGCGAGAATTCAATGATTTTTGAAAACCTCTTGTGCAGAATTGGTAAAGGCTTACGTTTGGAAGTTCACTTGGATACTGACGAAGGTAACGCTTGCAATATAGGTCCTAACACTTTGTGCGAGTTGGTAAAGTAATTAAAGTAATTTCACAAATATTATAAAACTAAAAATACGAAAGGTAAAAATATGAGTCAATCATTAGGTATGATAGAAACACGTGGCTTTACAGGCTGTGTTGAAGCAACCGACGCAATGGCTAAAGCCGCTGATGTCGAAATTGTAAAGCAGGTTCAAATTGGCGGTGGCTACATCTCGGTAGTTGTTCGCGGTGATGTAGGCAGTGTTAAGGCAGCGGTAGAAGCTGGTAAAAACGCTGCAGCAGCTGTTGGCGAATTGGTAAGTGCAAATATCATTGCACGTCCACATCCAATGCTCTTGTCGAAGATGGGTTTCTAATTTAATTGAGAAAGGATTTTTTATATGAAACAAGCATTAGCTATGATTGAAACTAAAGGTTTTGTTCCTGCTATGGAAGCTGCAGATGCTGCTATGAAGGCTGCAAATGTAGAACTTTTATGTTGGAAAAAAGTAGGCTCAGGTATGGTTGCTGTATTCTTTGAAGGAGACGTTGCTTCGGATAAGGCTGCAGTAGAAGCTGCATCAGAAGCTGCTTCAAAAATCGGCGAAGTTTGCTCGGTTGACGTTATCGCACGTCCACACGATGATCTCGCAAAACTCGGCTGTTTCTCGTTCTAATTTAATAGATGTCTATGAAGAGAATTTTAATAGCAAACGTAGGTTCGACAAGCTACAAGTATACCTTGTTTGACGCATCTGCTGATGGCACATGCAACGAACTTGTACGTGGTGGCATGGATAGAGTTTCCGACTACGAAACAGCTATTAAGCAGTCTTTAGAAGACTTGCAGGTTAAAGGCTATTCTCAAGATGGTATTGATGCAGTTGCATTCAAAACTGTTTTGGGCAAAGACGTATCTGGCTTGAGAGAAGGCGATGAAGTTGTCTTGAAAGCTCTTGAAGATATGAGCTTTGTAGCTCCAGCTCATAATCCTCCATATGCAGCAGCTATTAGAGCTTTCAGCAAAGTGTTGCCATCGGCAAAGAAGGTTGTTTTATTTGAAACATCGTTCTATCAATGGGCTGATAAAGCTTGGAAACGCTACGCTGTTCCACAAAGTTGGGATGAAATCGGCATACGTCGAAATGGTTTCCACGGGGCATCGCATAAATTTGCAGCAGAACGTGCCGCTGAATTGTGTGGCAGAAACGATGCAGCAGAAAGTGCAAAAATGCTCTATGTAAACAATGCTCCAGCTAAGTTAGATAAACCTTTCCGCTTGATTAACTGTCATTTGGGTGGGTCTAGCTCAATTTGTGGAATTCTCAATGGAGCCGCAGTAGGAGCAAGTATGGGTTTTTCACCTCAAAGTGGTCTTCCACAAAATAATCGCGTGGGCGATTTAGACTCGACAGCTATACCTTACGCAATGGCAACTTTGGGAATATCTGCTGAAGAAGCTATGCGACAACTTTCAAAAGAAGGCGGTTTGCTCGGTATAAGTGGAGTGTCTAATGATATGCGTGATTTAGTTGCTGCATCTAAAGAAGGCAATGAAAATGCAAAACTTGCAATAGACGTATTAATCTATAATGCACGTGCATAT
>JAGAOA010000005.1 GCA_017623955.1 Opitutales bacterium | reverse complement strand
TGCTCACATGAAAGACGTATGGTGGGGTCATGGTAATGGTGAAGCTGGCGTATTTGGTGGTCATACAGATTTCTGTGATCCACGTCGTTATTGGGACTTCCGTTCAATTGGACATGGCGATGTAAATTTTGAAGAAATTATTGTAGCACTTAACGATGTAGGTTATAAAGGCCCTCTTTCTGTTGAATGGGAAGATGGTAGAATGGATAGATTACATGGAGCAGCCGAATCTTGTCAAAAAGTTCGCAGTTTCGACTTCCCAATGTCAGATATCGCATTTGACTCAGCTTTCGATACTTCAAATCAGTAGTTTTTCTATGTATTGTTCGGCATTTTTGCTGTTTTTTGGGAACAAATTACACAAAATGCTGGACAAATCTGATACAATAATTACTCTGAAATACTTTACAAAACTAAATTAAACAGAAAACATATATGAAACAAAACATCACTTATACAATGGCATTTTTGCTTTTGAGAGTTTGGTTGGCAACACGTGCAATCGGCACAGGCTTAACTAAGTTTATGGGAAAGCAAGAAATGGCAGTAGATAACCCTGCATTTAAAGAAGAAGTTGCAAAGTTCGTTAAAGATGGCTTGACACAAGCAGAAGCTGTTGATGCAGCTAAAGCTACTGGTATTGCTGAAAAGGTAAATCAAATGGTTGATGTTCTCAGCTTTTCGAATTATCACGGCTTGCCAGCAAAAGGTCCTATGACAGTTGAAACTTTCAGTGCAAGTCCTTTAATGCCTTCGTTCGCAGTAGAACCATACGCGTATGTTTTGGGCTTTGCACTTGTTGGCTTAGGTTTGACAACATTGTTGGGTATTTGCACAAGACTATCTCTTTTCTTGATGGGCTTGTTGTACGTATCACTTACATACGGTTTTATCATTCTCGAGCCTTCAATGGGTCCTGCAGCTGCAGCTGGTATTGCATACCTAGGTGTACACATGGTTCTAATCGTTGGAGCATTGATGCTTGCCGATTATAATAAGTTTGAGTTGCTTCCATGCAAAAAATTTTGCGGTAAGTGTTGCTGTAAAGAATAAAAAATAACACACATAAAAATTAATATTATGAAAGATTTTACAAGAAGAGATTTCATTTAAACATCAACTATGGCAGCAGGCGGTTTGGTAATGTCGTCTAGTTTGCTTTCTGCTCAAAATAAGGGTGGCGATAAAATCAATGTTGCTCTCATTGGTATGGGTGCAGAAGGTGAAGTTTTGCTCAATAGCTTGATTAAACTTCCTAATCTCAATTTCGTAGCTATTTGCGATATTTGGGAACCACGTTGTAATTATGCAGCAATGCGTATTTTCCGCGAACGCAAACAAGCTCCAGCAAGATACACAATTCCACTCAGTGCCAAAGACCGTTTTGCTCCACTTGTAAAAGCTAAGAGAGTTGGCGAAATTAAGGGCGAAAATTTTGAAGATGTAATCAAAAATCATGCCAAGGAACTTGATGCTGTTATTATTGCAACTCCAGACTTCTGGCACGCTCCAATGACAGTTGCATTCCTCGAAGCAGGCGTAAATGTATATTGCGAAAAGATGATGTCTGATACTCTTGAAGGTGCAAAATCAATGGTTCGTGCAGCAAAGAAATCAGGCAAGCTCCTCCAGATAGGGCACCAAAGAACATCAAATCCACGTTACAAATATGCTCGCGAAGTTCTCTTGCGTAAGCATAACATTTGCGGAAATATTATGGCTGCAAATGGTCAGTGGAATAGAGCTGTTACTAAAGATTTAACTTGGGCAAAGAATCAAGAAATCCCAGCCGATAAGCTCAAGAAGTACGGCTTTAAAGATATGAATCAGTTCAGAAACTGGCGTTGGCACAAAGGTCTCGGAGGTGGTGCTATTTCTGACTTGGGTGCACACCAAATCGATATTTTTGGTTGGATGTTCGGTGCTCATCCAACACGCGTAATGGCATCGGGTAACCGCGACTATTACAAGAAAGCTGACGGTACTCCAGCTCACGATTGGGACGATAACGTAATGTGTATTTTTGAATTTGATAAGACATTCCAAGGCAAAAAAGCTCAGGCATTCTATCAAGTTCTCACAACTACATCATCTGGTGGTGGTTACTATGAATCATTTATGGGTGACGAAGGTACACTCAAGATGTCGGAAAATCCAGCTTTAACAAAGCTTTTCCGCGAAAACAATGCTCCAGATTGGAAGCCACTCATCGACAAAGGTATCATTGGTGCAGGCGAAGCATCTGCTCCAGCAGCAAAGATTGCCGATGCACGTGAAACAAAAGCTTTGGTTGGTTATAGTTTCCCAACAAATGTTGCTGGCTATGAACCAGACGTAGCTAAAAAACCAATTCACATGTATCATATCGAAAACTTCTTCAATGCCTTGTTGGGTAAAGAAAAGCTTAATTGCGACGCAGTTCATGCTTATGAAGCCGAAGCTGCAGTATTCAAGGCAAGAGAAGCAATCGAAAAGGGTCCACTCACATTCAGTGAATCAGACTTTGTTGTAGACTAAAATTTAACCAAAAAAGGATAATAAAAAGATGAAAAAAATAATTATCGCATTGACAGCGTTGGCAGCAGTTTCTGCTGGAGCAGCAACACTCAAGTTGGTTGTTCCACCAGCACAACTTTCTGGTACTCCAGTTCCAATCGTATTACCTAACCTCGACCAATACAAAGG
>JAGAOA010000264.1 GCA_017623955.1 Opitutales bacterium | reverse complement strand
CTGCCTAGATTGGTTAGAGAATGTCGAAAAGCAAATGCAAAGTGTTATTTGACATTAAATACAATGTATTTTGATGCCGAACAAAAAAACTTACTAAAACAACTCAAATCTGCTAAAAAAGCGGGTGTTAATGCTGTTATAGCATGGGACTTCTCTGTTTTAGAACTTGCAAAGGAAGTTGGAATAGAAGTGTTTTTATCTACTCAAGCTAGTATTGCAAATGCGCCTGCGATTGCATCAATTTATAAAAATTACGGAGTAAAGCGTTTTGTTTTAGCTAGAGAATGTAGCCTAGATAGCATTAAGACGATGCGCAAACAACTAAAGAAATTGTTAGGCAAATCGGCAGATGATATCAGTATAGAAGCGTTTGCTCATGGGGCGATGTGTGTTTCGGTTAGTGGTAGATGTTTTCTATCTCAATTCTATTGTGGAAAGAGTGCAAACAGGGGCGAGTGTTTGCAACCGTGTCGTAGGGAATATCTAATTACAGATACGGCACAAGGTTCGCCAGAGTTTTCTTTGGGGACAAATTATGTGTTAAGTCCGAAAGATTTGATGACGTTACCTTTTATAGAAAAGTTAATTTCAGCAGGTGTAAATTCGCTCAAGATAGAAGGTAGAAATCGCAATGCTTCGTATGTATCTGCAACTGTTTCGGCATATAGAAAAGCATTAGATTTTTACAGAGACTATGCAGGTAAAAAAGATTTTACAGAAATTTTTGATGTTTTAAAAAAGCAATTATGCAAAAAACTAGAACAGACTTTTAACCGAGGCTTTTCTGAAGGTTTCTTTATGGGCAAACCTATCGGTGATTGGACTTCAGAAGGCAATAAGGCTGTTGCAAAAAAACGCATTCTTGGACACGTTCTAAACTATTTTTCAAAACTTAGTGTAGCAGAAATTTCAATAGATGATGTAGCGTTAAAACAAGGCGATACTATTCAGCTAGAGGGCGAAACAACTGGATTTATGACATTTGTTGCAGATAGTATTCAATATGCAGGTAAACCAATTTCCATTGCAAAAAAAGGAATGCGAGTTGCCGTAAAAGTTCCACAAAAAGTTCGCAAAAATGATAGACTATTTATCTTAAAATAAAAATGTGATAGTTATGAAAAAATTAATTATATTATTAAGTTGTGTTATTTGTGCATGTTCGTTAAATGCTAAGAAAATTTTTAATGTACCTGAAAGTTGTTATCAACAAGTAAAAGACTTAGGAGATCCTAAACTTGAAGATGAAAAATCTTCTTCTGTAATACTTCTTGGAGATACGCAAAACTATACGCATTTTTCGCCAAACACTGGTATTTTAAACATTATGCTCAACTGGATTGCTTTTGAGCGAAATGCATTAAATATAACTGCAGTGTTCGGTGTTGGTGACATTGTTCAAATTTCAAATATGGTTGAGGTGCCAGAACAGATTTCTACAAAGGAATTAGTAAAAGGCTCAATAAAAGAAGGGTTGTATCGTCAACGTTCTTGTTATGATAGAAATTCAACACAACAGTGGCAAGCTGTTTCAGACGCTTTTAAAGCGTTGGATAACAAAGTTCCATACTTCATTACAACTGGAAATCATGATCATGGAGAGAAATGGGGCGATGCTCGTCCTACTAGATTTAACGAATTCTTTAAGCCAGAGCGCAATATAAAAAATCTCGAAGCTCTAATGGATGTAGGAAAAGATGAAAACAACAAACCATGTTTAGAAAACGCCATATACAAACTTAATGTAGGCGATGCTTGGGGAGAAATGTATGTGTTATGCTTAGAGTTTAAACCACGTCAAGAAGTTCTCGATTGGGCAAAGAAAATAATTGAAAAAAAGTACAAAGACAAACGCTTTATTATGCTTACACACTCATTTTTGAATAAAAAAGGTGAATTACCAAAAGAGCCTTGGTATAAGCTTGTTGGTGTTGAAGCAGTTGATGTATATGAGACTTTCGTAAAGAAAACACCTCAAATAAAAGCAGTTTTTTGTGGACATAGTTGCGATAACAACAATGGCTTTGAACAATCGACTTGCTTTAGGATGTTAAAAAATGAAAAAGGTGGAAATCTCCCTGCAATGATGTTTAATCCTCAGACCGTCGGTGGTGGTTTTGCTGGAAATGGTGGTGACGGCTGGTTGCGTATTTTAGAATTTATGCCCGATGGCAAAACCATAAAGGTAAAAACATATTCGCCGTTCTTTGGAATATCGCCAATGACAAAACATTTTGCATGGCGTGTTGCAGACTTTGATATGTTCGAATTCAAATTAGACAAATAACTCAAATATAAAACGTCTATGAAATACACATTCTCTTTATTATTTAGTTTAATTCTATTTTTGTGTGGGTGCGTATCAAAAAAATATGTTGATTACGCTATAATTGAAAATAATGGTATTACTGTTTCTGTATCAAGAAAAGGCGATATTGTTATAGTTGATAAATTGACAAATACAAAATTTGAATATGAAAAATCGTTGTATAATATTAGCAACATTTTCAAAGATGATGATGAAATATCTTTTGTAGTTAATGCTGAAATTCCACTCAAAGCCAAAGTAAAATTAGTTTCAGATAAATCGTTTGAGCTGTGTATTGATGGGAAAGGAAAAATGTCTAAGCCTATAAATTTTCCATCGGCATGGGAAACTAGCAATGGCGATAGAATAATTTACCCAATCGGAAATGGTTATGCATTCCCAGTCGAAAAAGAGTTGCCTTTTTTAAATAAGCGCGTGCCAGCAGTTCGCGGATGGGCAAATTCTATGGGCTTGATTGCTATTGAACGAAAAAATTGTTTTCTTGTTTGTGGCTTTGAAAAACCTTTCGACATGTTTATTTTAAATAAACGTAAAATGGGATTAAATAGTGTTGCTATTTCCATCGATTCGCAGATGGGCGAGTTCGGTTATGCTAGAGTTTTTAGATTTTTTATAGATAACAAACTCTCGAAGGTAATGGCTCAGTATCGAGATTGGCGGGCATCGATGGGCTATGTAAAAACGCTTGAAGAAAAATCAAAAGTTGTTCCAGAAATTGCAAAATTGCGTGGCGCTGCTAATGTGTGGATGTGGTGCGAAAACAGTATATCTAAGTTATATGGTCGTCCAGATAATCCAAATGCACCCAAACGCGAGCCAAGAAAAATCGCCGACGAAATGAAATCTTTAGGTATGGATTGTATTCTTTGGAATAACTTTGAGGGCGAATCAGCCGAGGATTGTGAGTACATAAAAAGTTTGGGTTTCCTAGTTGGTAAATACGATGTTTATAGAGATGTGTTACCCGCAGATATTGCTCATAAAATTATTCCTTATCGCGTAAAACGAAGTGTCAATACAAAGTATTGGCCAGATATTGTACGTATCGATAAAAATGGCGAACGTGTGAAGGCATGGCAAGTTCATGGCTTAGACGGAAAAATGTATCATCAACATGCTGTTTGCGAAATTCCTGCTCTTTGGTTGACTAAGAAAAATGTTTCTGCTGATTTGCAAAATGTAAAATATACTTCGCGTTTAATTGATGTTCAGGCGGGTACAGACTTGCGTGAATGCTATTCTAAAGAACATCCTGCAACGCGTACTGAAAGTGCCAAGTATATTAATATGCAACACGAGTATTTGTCGTCAATCGGCTTGGTAAAAGGCGTTGAAGTAGGTCATGAAATATTTGCATCAACGTACGATTACGCCGAAGGACTTACTAGCCCAGCATATTTCAGAATAAAACAGGCTGGCAGAAGAATGACCGATGTTATTCCTCTTTCAGAAATGCCTGAAAAAACATTTGAGTATATGTTGAACCCCGAATACAGAATTCCTTTGTGGGAATTGGTCTATCATGATTGCGTTGTCAATTATTGGTATTGGGGCAGTAGTTCTAGTCAGTGCCCAGAATTGATGCACAAGCTTGATGCGTTCTGTGGTTTGTATGGGTATCCACCAATTTATAGCGTAGATGTTGCTCATTGGAATGTTTTGAAAAACGAGATTGCAAAGTCGTATAAACGATGTGCTCCGATAGCGAAAAAAGTAGGATTTTCTAGAATGATAGATTTCGACTACTTAACTAAAGATAAAAAAATTCAGAAAACAACGTTTGCAAATGGGAAATCGGTAATAGCAAATTTTTCAGATAAAGATTATAAACTTCCAAATGGGAAAATATTGAAATCTTGGACTGCAAATTTGTGCGAGTAAAATTGCTTAAAAAATGAGATTCGTTTGAGTCTCATTTTTTTTGTAGCAAAAAAAGTTTGAAAATTTTTTAATGTGGGTTAGTGTGTTCTTGTGTGTTTTTATGTTGTTTATTTTTTACACTTAATATCTATATATAATATGAGAAGAATAATAGTTGCATTGTTTAGTTTAAGTATCGCTATGGTTGCATTGGCTCATTTACAAACAATGGTATTATCTATTATATATCTATATCATTAGTGTGTATATTGCATTGATGAAAATAAAAATTAAATAAGGTAGCAAATGAGAAATTACATAATAAAATTAACAATAAGTGTATTTGTTTTAGTTTTTTTAGGAAGTTGTGTGTGTGAAGATAAAACAATAGTACCTCCAAAGGCTGAGTATGATATAGCAGCGTATGTGTGGCCTGCATATCAAACAGAACCACGTTGGAAAGAACTTGGTATCTTTGGTGATGGTAAGGGTGAATGGCAAAATGTTTACGAAGCAAAGTCGAAACGTAAAGGTCATGTTCAGCCACTTGAACCTCTTTGGGGATATGAAATGGACGATGATCCAGTGTCGATGGAAAAACAAATTAATGCAGCTACAAAGGCTGGTATAAATGTATTTGTTTATGATTGGTATTGGTATGGAGGGCGTCCATTCCT
>JAGAOA010000263.1 GCA_017623955.1 Opitutales bacterium | reverse complement strand
GGGACCAGGGCATCATCCATTCATAGCGTTGCCATGGAATAAGGGAGAAACTCATGATGATTATCGCATTTGGGTAGATGCAAATCACGCTTGGAATATCGACAATGCTAAAGGTAAATTGATTGATACTTTCTATGAAAAAAATAGTAGCCTAGATAATCCTAAAGTGTCGGGCAGATTGTACTCGAAGCTTTCAACTCCAGTTGCAAAGATTGGTCCAAAACATGGTAAAGATGATGTAACAATGATTATCAACGATGGCAAAGTTGATTATCGTCAGTGTTATGTTGTGTATGGCAAGCCTAATAAAACTCCGTATTGGGCGTTAGAGCCATGGGCAGTTCCACCACTTGCTGCTGGTAAAGATGCCCCAGTTGTTCCAGTAGGGGAAACAGGCAAATTTAAGGTTGAAATAAAAATTCCATAAAGAATAAAAAACTCTCCATTTTGTGGGGAGTTTTTTGTTGGGTGCATGTAAGTAAATATCTTAAAATTTGTAATGGAATGTTAAAAAACATCGCCTATTTTTATTGACAAAAATATCTGGGGGGGGGTAGTACTTGAATTGTATTCTGAAATTACTTGTATACAATATAAAATTTGGTATAATCTAAACTGAAAGGTTTTTATGAAGCGTATATTTTGTTTCTTGTTCGTTTTATCGGCTTTTATAAATTCAAGTATAGGCATGAGATGTATTAGTATCAGCACGCCATCCGATAATAGAATTCCACATGAAGCCGTAGATTATCCGTTGTTGTTTTTGACGGGGCAAGTTGTTGCCAAAGATTACAAGAAAGCAGTTGCTCTCTTACAAGACATTCAGCAATGCGATTCTGCTAAGATTATTTTAGCATATTGTTATAAGCGTGGTTTAGGTGTAGAACCAAACAATTCTAAAGCCGAAGAATTGTTAAATAGCGTAAAAGATTCTTTGGCATTAGAACGAACTTTCTTCATTTTTAATTCAGGAGGAAGATATGGTGCTGTCTTAAATGATACAGCTTTTGCAATTGATATTATTGAACGTATTGAAACGTTAGGAGGCGATATTGCAAATTTAAGTAATATATTGCGAATACAAGGAACTGATAAAAAATTAGCAAATGAGCTTTTTGCAAAATTAAAGAAAAATCCTGAAAAATATGCAAAGCCTTTGGCAAATTATTACATAGAAACAAAACAATATTCTAAATTAAAAAGTTTAATTGAAACTACCAAAAAAGATTTTTCTGATTTTATAATGCAGTTGTATTATATAGCTTTTGTTGAGTATTCGCATGAAGTTGCCGAAATTGTTTTAAAATTAGATAATAAAAATTCAGAAAGTAGCTTGTTCTATCGCAGTTATTTCAACTATGTAGGTTTAGGATGCAAACAAAATAAAGAAGTTGCAAACAAGTATTTTCAACGGCTTTGTAAAAATAGCATCAATTTAAAGCATTGTTCTTTTTACTTAGAGAATTTGGCTTCTAAGGATAATCTGACAGAAGATCAAAAAGAATACATATACAAATATGCAAAAGCTCTTAATGAAAATAAAGATTTTGCGTTGTTGTCGACGTGTTATTCAAATGGAATCGGTGTAGATGTCGATTATAGAAAAGCTATTGAAGGCTTTGGTTGTATTGAAAATTTGGAATTACCAGTGTTGCATAATGTGTTAAGAATTTGCGAAAGAATCAACGTGCCTTTAAGAAACGATTTTATAAAAAAAATTCATGTACAAGTAATGCGTGAAATTATTGAGAAAAAACAAGATTTAAACACGCATGTAAGTTTTTCGTTAATTTTTGCTTATGCCAATGGTTATGGGTGTACCAAAAATTATGAAAAGTCTTTGGAAGTTCTGAAAAAATTAGAATCATCTATACTTCCTACATTGAGAGAATATCCATCCAGAAAAATAGAATTATATAAAGTTTACGTTTTACTTGAGTATTGTTATAAAAAAGGTTTGGGAACACCTATAAATAAAGCGTTGGCTTCAGACTACAATAAAAAGCTTGTAGCTTTAGAACCAAAAATTGAATCTGATATAATTTATGCTTTGAATCGAGTTATAGACTGCTTTTTATATGATAGTAATTCACTTAGGTTTTTATGCGATGATGCCGATATGCGTCAGTATTACATGAACAAACTCGATACATATATAAAAAAATTTGAAATCGCAAAATTAAACGCCTTTGAACTCGATATACTAAAGCGTTTCGACAAAATAAATGATGAATTTAAATCAGCAAAAGGCGACAAACTCAAAAAAGAAAGCATCAAGAAAAAAGTAGCAGAAATCTTCAAAGAAGTAATTGCAAATAAATCGCCCAACATCGAAACTGTTGCTGTAAAATTGATGTTTGACAAAAAGTATTCAATAGATGTGCGTGTTTCGTCGTTGCCTCATATTGTAAAGTGTGCCGAAACTTATGCTCCACACTTGCACCATTTTGTAATAGATTGTTATCAAAAAGGAAAAGGTACGCCTCTAATTTTTGAGCGTTGTGGGTATCATGCGTTTAAATATGCCATGACACTTGATAATGATCGTTCAATAGATTTTTTTATTGATTCCATAAATAATTATGGAAGTGCAAATATGTTAAATAAAATGGTTGAGGTTTTAGATGTTGCTCAGAAAAAGCATCCCGATGAAATTCGCTTCAAAGCTTATAGAGCCAGATTGATGTCGATAAAAACATCGCCCATTTACAATCCTAAAAAAGCCGAAGAAGAGTTTGCAAAAATTTTGCCACAGATTAAAGATGTGCATTTGGGAGATTCAGCTTATTTGGGTGCATCGAGGGGTATTGGTAATTTTTATACACTTGCATGGGGATATAAATTCTTAATGCAAATGGAAAATTTAAATGGAATGCTATTAAAAGCACCTCATTTTTATGAAGAATTAACACGTTCTTACATGTATGGTATTGGAGTTGCTAAAGATAATCAAAAAGCAATAGAATCTCATTTGAAATATATTAAAAATAATCCTTATTTAATCCCATATAGATGTTTCTCTATGTGGATATGGCTACGCAATATAGGCGATAGTCAAGGGTACTTAAAATGTATAGATACTTTTGTAAAAGAACATGGCCACTCGTTTGATACTATGATGTGTTTGGGCATAGCTTATTGGGAAGGCTTTGGTGTTGAAAAAGATACTCAAAAAGCAAAAGAATATTTTAAAGATGCAATGGCTAAATATGGTAAATATAATAGCCTTCTGTATTATATAAAGAATACAAAAAGTACGACGTCTTTGGGAGTTCCTGAAGATGCAAGACGTGAAATTATATCTATTGCAGAAACATCTAAGAAAATAAGCGCTTACGTTTTAATGTTGGCTTATTACTATTTGGGCAACACAGAAAAAGCTCTCGAATATGCTCGCAAAGCCGATAACGACAAGTCTAAGCGTACAAAGAGGTCGAATGAAGTAGCTATTTTATTGAACGATTCTAACATAGAAAATCAGAAGAAAGCCCTTGAGATTGCTAAAACAAGTAAGCGTTTTTCTTCTGCAATAGAATCGAAACTGTATTTGGCAAATTGTCTGTACGAGGGCAAATTTGTTGAGCAAAACAAAGCAGAGGCTTTCAAAATTGCATCTCAAGTAAACAAGCTTTATTTTGGCGATGGACTCAGTGGTATGGGCGTGTTGTATGCTCGCCTTTGGTTGTGGCGTTATTACTGGGAAAATGGCGACAAAAAAATGGCAGACAACATAAAAGCTCAAATCTTAAAATTTAAACTTATGTCGAGTACGCCTTCTATCCTTTGTGCGTTTGCATTTAAAGATGATAGAAGTACATATTTAGTAAGTTCTGTCGGCTTTAAGAGAAACGATGAGTATGTAAAATATTGGCTCAACGTTGCCGAAAAAGAAGAAGCGTCTATGCCTCAATGGGCAGATACGACTCACATTTATCTATACAATATTTACAAGTTTAACGACTTACTAAAAGACGAGGCGTCGGCAGAACGCATTGCAAAATATATCGCTGAAAAATCGCAGAAATTAGAAGAATAACTGCATTTGCAAAATAAACATAAGCACATCGCTCTTTCGGCTATCTAAGCCAGAAGGAGCGTCTCTGAAGCGTGCGTATTCTATGCCGAGCTGATACTTTATATTATTGCCTCGAAGGTACCAATTCATTCCGCCGTAAAAGCTATCTACTTTATTGTAAAGACCTCCCATATTCTCTGCGTAATATAACACACTACTTTCTGTTACTCCACGACCATCCGTATTCATATATGTATAGCGGAACAGTGGTTCTAATTGTCCAAATGGATTTACATCGAATTTGTACGCACCCAAGAAGTAGAAGCCCCATGGTGTTGCTCGTGGCGAGTTTGTTGTATATAGAGGGGTTTCGTCGTTAAGAGTTGCTCCATATTTTGCGGAGGCTGCCACAAATTCTGACTGGAAGGTAAATCTTGTATTGCTCCACCAAAAGTATGGATTTATTCCAAAGCAATCGCCATAGTCTCGTACTTTTGAGGGTAGGGTAGAGCCACTGATTGCCGATACTACTCGCGATGAATAACCAACGTTTACTCCCCATCGGGTGTAGTCGTAATTTCCGCCTCTATTATAGCCTAATGTAGCAAACACTGCAACTCCGTTTGATGCATCGAAGTCTATTCTTTGTGGCTTTGAGTTTACAATTTGTACTCTATAAATTATGTTTTCGTTCTTTATAAATTTCCCGTGCCATGAAATTCCTGTATGATAACCTGAAAATGCAAGTGTAGATGTATATTTTCGCTTATCGCCAGCGTGATAGTTATGGTCTCCATCGCCAAAGTACATATTTATTATGGAACGATCGGGCGTCATAATTCTAGTTCCACTTTCAAATTCTTCCATACAGAAGAACATAGCTTCGTGTGCTACCCAAAAACTTCCCTTTAAGTATTTGGTATCGACATCGTGTGTAAGACGCATTGTATTGATAACCGCGCTACTAGGCAAATAGAGCGTTAGCATATACTTTGTTTTATCGGTAATATCTGCCAAAAACACGGGAACAATACGGCGTAGGGCAAAATTTCCTTTATCTAGCGAATATCCATCGTGGTCGTCTTGTATCATGTGTTGATAACGAATATGCCAGAATTGTAGAAATCTGATTTTCTGAACGGGTGATGTGCTGACGACTGGTGCTGTTGTCGACAATTTTTTTGCATCGACTGCTTCTTGTTCTGTCAAAATTCCACGCTCAACCAACTTATCAAGAACTGCTGATGTATCGCTATATCCATAAGAAAATGCAATGCTTACATTTGCAAGCAAGATAAATAGCAATACTTTTAGTAAATGTTTCAATTATTTGCAGTTTATAATAAATTACAGAGGCGTTAAGATTTTATCC
>JAGAOA010000262.1 GCA_017623955.1 Opitutales bacterium | reverse complement strand
TTTCCGCTTCAACGTCAGAAGCAGATTTGTTACCTCCATTAATCCATGAATCCGCACCCCAAAGCGACACGGCAGAAGTTGCTAATGCGAATAATAATAGAGATTTTTTCATATATTTACCTTTCTTAAAAAATTTAGGCAAATGTTACCCCCCCCCAAGTATCTTTGTCAAGCTTTTTTTTAAAAAAAATGCTACTACGACATTTCTGCTTCTGTCTCTACTAGAAAATATTTTGACGAAAATTTATCTAAGTCAGAAGGTAAGCCCATAGCCAAAATTTTATCGTTTGGCTGGAACGCCAATTCTGGTGTAGGACGCAAATGTTCATCATTGCGAGATAATGCAAGAATTTTTACTGAAAAAACTCTATTTATATCGGTTTGAGCAAGCGTAAGCCCCACTAATAAAGACAATTCGGGAATTTCATACGTCCTAAGTTCGTAATCTGCCACTAATGAAGGATGCTTTTTATCAAAATCTTTATCATGTGCCGACAACATTTCATCGGCCTTTTTGTTATCTTCGGCAGAACCTATTACTACAACTACATCATTGGGAAAAATTCGGGTTTCTGCTTTAATATCGTATATGACAAACATTCCCCTTCTGATTGCAACTATTTCGCTACCTGCATTTGAACGAAACTGCAACTCCTTAATACGCTTGCCTGCACAAGATGACAACTCTGATATCTCTATTTCTGCAATCTCAACAGCCCATTTATAACTCTTCTTTATTCTAGCAAGCATCATATCTCTACGATGATGCATAGCATTTTCTAAATCGCGTTTGACTATACCAGAAAATCTGCCTTCAAGGGAACTCTTTGTCTTTGTAAGTAATTTCCTAAAAATAAATCCAACAATAACTACTATTGCCGCAACTATAATAGACAAATCACCCAAAGGCAAGTAATGTGCCAGAACACTCAAATATGTAAGCGTAAACAAACTTCCAATTACAAAAGAAAATACACCACTTATAAAATGAGCAAGCCTATCGCGATGTTTGGATTTCATATTTTTCAACGCAGATTCTTCCAAAATAGACTTCAAAACTTCTTCCATATTTGTAGCTACACCTACGGCTATCGGCAACGTCAATAATGCTACAAATATCCATAAAATCAACGATGCCTCATGATGATAATTCTGCAACGATTCCGCCCGTTCTATGAGTTTATGAACAAACACCGAAACTATCATCAAAAAACAAAACAACATGGAATATATAGTAATTCTTATGAATGACGGAGTAATTAGATTTAAAATCTTACTCTTACTTATGGAATCGGAAAGTGCTACGATAGAATCGTGATAAATATCTAGTGTAGTCTTTATTCTAGATGGCGTTATTTTCCTGAAAAAATTTATAACCCAATCGGAACGATTCGACAAAAATGGATTTACAAAAACTGTAATGAACGATACGCCCATAGCTATGACCATAATCGATGAATTCATAACGCCTAACGTTATACCTAAACCTGCTATAACAAAACTGAATTCGCCAATCTGTGCTTTGTTTATAGCTGCCATATAAGCATCTTTACATCTGGCACCACCCAATATTATCCCCAAAAAGCAGGCAATAGTTTGCAATATGATAACAGCTACTGAAATCAACAATATCGGCAACCAAAGATCCAAAATTTGACGTGGCTCAATCATCGTACCAACCGATACGAAAAATAACGCAACAAATAAATTTCTAAATGGTGTTGATATATGTTCTATCTTTTGACTTACAAATGTCCCCGAGATAATCGACCCAGCTAAAAATGCACCCAATGCCAAAGACATACCTGACGACAAAGCAAAAAAACCAATCCCCATCATTATGCAGAAAGTAAACATAATCAACTCTTGTGGATTTCTAGATAATGCCAACTTCTTCAAAAATGAAGGAATTAACAATTTACCCAAAACAAATATCGATATAACAAACGCCAACATCGTTAAAATAGAACGCCCAAGTTGATAAACATTTGGAGCCCCCTCTCCCAACCCAGACAATATAACTAACAAAAATACTGCAAAAAGGTCTTCTAAAATGAGAATACCAATGGCAATTTGAGCATACATCTTATTTAAATCTCGCTTTTGTGTAAAAACTTCAACTATGACGATTGTAGAACTCATAGCAAGAACACCCCCTAGAAAAATGCCATCGATAGTTGTCATAGACATCATTGACGCACACATCATACCCAATAAGCCCATCCCTATTATCTGAAACGATATACCAAAAAAACTAGGTGCAAAAACTTTTTTCAAGCGTTGTAAGTCGAATTCCATTCCAACAAAGAACATCATAAACATAACCCCCAACTCTCCAATTTCGGTTATAGCTTCTTTGTCTTTTATAATATCAAATACAGGTGCTAACAAAATACCTGTTACTATAAACCCCAATAGTTGAGGCAATTTAAAATGCGAAAAAACTCGCATTGCAATAGTTGAGGCAACTACAATAATAGCAAAATCTTGTAAAAATATGTGTGACGATGCTTCTGCCATAAATAAAAAATTAAACGTTAAAGAATTGTGACTTGTATATTTTTTGGGTCTATTTGTAGTTAAATTTGAAACTTTATCAAATACTTTGTTTGCTATTTTTATAAAAAAGATGAAACATAATGGTTAATCGGATTTATAAAATAAAATTTATAATGAATTAATTTAAACTCTTTTTATATAAATTGATAGTTGTGTATATTACTGAATTCCTATAAAAATAAAAAACCATCTTGACTATAACATCATATTTATTAGTTATTTTTTCCGATACCGTTTTTTATTTTAGATAAATATATGAAAAAAAATTCTAACAAATATCTTTGGAACAGAAAAACACAAACGGCTCTACAATTTTGGCCCGAAAAAAGTTCAGAACATTCGTTGATAAAACCAACAGTACCACTTGAATTTGTATCAAATACCCCTTCAGATAAAATTACATTTACGCATCCTTTACCAATCAAAATCTTATATCGGAAGAGCACACG
>JAGAOA010000004.1 GCA_017623955.1 Opitutales bacterium | reverse complement strand
CCAGCAATAATAACAGTTGCAGGTCCTGTTTTAGCTTGCTCTGCAATATTGCGAGTTGGCGAATAAGCTTCAGACGTGTAGTATTCAGTTATCTTACCAATAAATATACCAGTGAGTAATCCAGTAATAATTGAAGCCCAATTACCAAGCCAATTTGGCATTTCCATATACCATAAAATCAAGGCAGAAACTATTGTTATTAAAATTGAACTAGCATTAACCCCCTTACCGAGAGCACCCAATAACTGTTTGCTATCTGCGCCAGGTTTTACACGAACAAAGTAAATACCTATAATTGACAAAACAACACCGATTGCACCAATAATCATAGGAGCTAGTATTGCTTTCATCTGAACTTCTACATTACTCATATATGCAGCTGCACCTAGAGCTGCAGTTGCTAAAATAGCACCGCAGTAAGATTCGTATAAGTCAGCACCCATACCGGCTACGTCACCGACATTATCACCAACATTATCTGCTATTGTTGCAGGATTGCGAGGGTCATCTTCTGGAATTCCAGCTTCAACTTTACCAACAAGGTCAGCACCAACGTCAGCTGCTTTTGTAAAGATACCACCACCTACACGAGCAAACAATGCTTGTAAACTAGCGCCCATACCAAAAGTCAACATAGTTGTTGTTATTAGAATCATCTTATGAGTTGGATTTGCATCTTCTATAAATAAGTTGATAATTACAAACCAAATAGATATATCTAATAAAGCTAATCCAACAACAACCAGCCCCATAACAGCACCAGAACGGAATGCTACACGCAAACCGTGGTCAAGTGAATTTTTCGCTGCATACGCTGCACGATTAGAAGCATAAGTAGCAGTCTTCATTCCGAAGAATCCAGCCAAACCTGAGAAAAATCCGCCAGTAATAAAGGCAAAAGGGACCCATTCATTTTGGATACCTAAACCGTAAGCTAAAAATGCAAAAAATACAAAGAGAACAACAAACACACATGAAACTATTTTGTATTGCTGACGTAAATACGCTAAGGCTCCTTGACGCACGTGTAGGGCAATTTTTTTCATGATGTCTGTACCTTCTTCTTCAGACTTCATTCCCCTGTAAAATAATAACGCAAAAGCTAACGCTATTATTGAGGCGATTGGAACTAACCAAAACACCGCGTTAATTGATGTCGACATTACAGAAGAGTCGACAAATGTTGTTATACTTGATGAAACCATATATATTTTTTTGTGTTAATAAAGTTTTAATTGAAAAGTAGAGTCTACAAACCCAAAAATTTTCTCATGATAATTTTTACATAAATACATAAAATTTCGAACTTATTTTTAAAAAAAAATTAAAAAAAAATTATCATAACTTACTATCGATAGAATATTTCCAACAAATACCACAACAAAACAACATTTTATAAAATCTAAATATTGTTTTATTTTGTTTTTATTCCACATTTTTTTACGCTACAAGTATCCTGCTTTTCAAACAATTTTTGCAATACAGACTTTTTCATTCTATAAGCACCAACGGTAATTGCTACTCAATTTTTTTGCAACACGTGCACCGTCGCCAATGCTACGCGTATGGCTCTGACTGTAACTGTATATAAGCACTTCCCACCCGAGCAGACGCTCTTTTAACCGCAAGTACCACTGTGGCAAATTTAAAAATAAAAAGAGCATTCCAAAAGGAATGGAATGCTCTTATCTCTATTTTTAAATTACTTTCGCCACAGAGGTGCGTCCACACCCGTTTTAATATACAAAGATGTTTCTGTAAGATATAGGCGCTCCGTGATCTTGAAGCATTATTCCACCTATGCGTGCATGTTTTGTTTGGTCAAACGCGGCTCCTTGAATTGGTTGTAAATGAGTTGGATATTTTATAATGGCATTTTTTTGAATTAATACACCATTGAGCCATACAGATACCTTTGGATAAGCTACTAGAGTGCTACCTTCATATACCGCTGGCGTAAATTCCATATCGAAAGTCTGCCATGCACCTGGTTCAAGCGAAGCGTTTACCATAGGACGAATTTGACGATAAATTGCACCAGTTTCGTCCCATCTGCCAACAGAGCCGAAATTTTCCATCAATTGAATTTCGTACATTCTTGCGAAATAAATGCCACCATTCGAGCTTGTTACACGAGTTTGATTATACACGCAAGGGAATTTAAATTCTAAGTGTAGGTGGAATTTTTCAAACATCTGTTTTGTTTCGGCACTTACATAATACTTTGAATTTCCTTTAGCAGAAGTCATCGTTCCGTCTTTATTGAGAATCCAAGGTAGAGGTACAGTCTTGCCACGAGCAAGACCGATAAAGTTGTCTAAATTTTTGCCGTCAAAAATTATAGTAGCTCCAGCTGGGGGTTTCATACCCATAGTAGGCGAAACGTAGTTGTAGCGTTTCAATTTTAGTTGAGCATCACCTCTATGTTTAGCCTTTACATTAATCTCCTCAGGAGTAATAACTCCATTAAAATCGCGTAAATTTTCGCCTTCGCCGACGTTATCCAGTACAATTTTGCCATTTTCGGCTTTTAAATTTTCAGCTTTCCCATAAGTTTCGCAACCAGTAAAAATGGAAGGAACAAACTTAATATGATATCCTTTTGCATTGCGATAAACTTCAGCATAAACAGTTTTATCGCCAGTAATAGGATACCCATATTTTTCTGCAATAATTTCGCCTTTGTAAAGACCTACAAAAGGATCTTTCTGCGCAAAAGCAGACAGCGTTAGTAGTGATGTTAGAATAGCAACTAATATCTTTTTCATAATATAATATTTAATTAAATATATTCAATAGCAGTGTCAACAAATAAAAAAAGAAGCGATTTTTATTACAAAATCGCCTCATTTTTTTGATTACACTAATTTTAAATTATAGAGGTTTTACCCAAATATTTCTGAATGAAATTGGGTTTGTGTGATCTTGTAGATGAATAAAGACCTGACGTGCGTGCTTACTTTGATCAAAATTAGCCCCTTGATTTGGTTGCTGATTTGTAGGATAACGGAAAGGAGTATCGCGTTGAACCAATACGCCATTTAACCATACCGTAGCCTTTGGCAACTGAACACAAGTATTACCTTCATAAACAGCTGGAGTAAATTCTATATCATAAGTTTGCCATACGCCAGCTTCCAAGCATGCATTTACCTGAGGAGGCACCTGACGATAAATCGAGCCACATTCATCCCAAAAAGCTTCAGCGCCGAAAGAATCTAATACTTGAACTTCATACATACCATTGAAAATAACACCGCTATTGTTTCTAGCTTGACGAAGTTTATCATATTCGCATGGGAATTTAAATTCGATGTGTAATCTCAACTTACCGAAAACCTTTTTAGTTTCGATATTCACATAACTCACTTTTTTGCCCTTGGCATCGCGAGTTTGGTCGATAGTCATAGAGCCATCTGGATTTATTTTCCAAGTTATGTTGCATTCTTTACCGCGAGATACACCACGCCATACGTCAAAGTTTTTGACATCGAACAACACAACTGCACCAGCAGGAGCAGGCATTCCCAATGTAGGCGATTTGTATTCATAACGCTTCATCTTAATTTCCGCAGGAAGATTGCGATACAACACTTTCAAGTTGATTTCATTTGCCGAAATAAAACCTTCTAAGTTACTAAATTTTTCGCCATTACCTACTTTATTGAGTACAATTTTATCGCCTGCTGATTTTAAGTTATCAACAACAACGAAAGTTTCTGCTCTAGCAAAAATAGCAGGAGTAATCTTTAGGCGATACCCGTTAGGACCTAAGAATACTTCTCCAAATACAGTATTATCTACTTTTGTGAATGGATACCCATACTTAGCAGTTTCTAAAGTTCCTTTAAAGAAACCTACAAACTGATCTTTTTGAGCAAAAGCAGTTAGCGTTAAAATTGAAGTTAGAATAATTGATAATATTTTTTTCATAATAGATAGTATGTATGTATGTTTACAGTAGTTTATTTTTACCATTTACCTTGTCAATAAAACTTTTAAAACAAAAAACGGAATTCTTCTCAGAACTCCGTTTAGAGTCTCTCAAAGAAAACGCATTAAATCTTTTTGAACAACAAAGCACCGTTATGACCACCAAAGCCTAAATTAGTACTTATTGCAATTTTTACGTCTGCCTGACGTGCAACATTTGGAACATAATCCAAGTCGCAATCGGGATCTTTATTTTCGTAATTAATTGTTGGAGCAATAATGCCTTCTTCGATAGTTTTTGCACATACAGCAGCTTCGATAGCACCGGCTGCACCTAGCATATGGCCAGTCATACTTTTTGTTGAGCTCACCATCAACTTATCTGCAGATGCACCAAATACCTTCCTAATTGCAGCTGTTTCAAATTTATCGTTGTATGG
>JAGAOA010000261.1 GCA_017623955.1 Opitutales bacterium | reverse complement strand
TGCGATGATGATAAAAATCTTGAGCCAGCCGACAACGTAAAGGTGTATCCATCAAAGCTTGAAATTCCAGTGAAATCAGATTCAGCTTGCATTTTGATTAAATTGTGATTTTCTATAATCAAATTTACTGCCGATGAAAGTCGGCAGTTTTCTTTAAATAATATCTATATATGATTATGAAACTAAAAAATATATTACCGTTATTCCTTATTGCAAACGCTTGCATAGCAATGCCTATTATCGAAGAAAAATTTGATAATGGCGATGTATCGCAAACATTTCTTGATAATTTCAGAATACCTGAAAATCGTACTAACGTAGAGCCAATAAAAGATGGCGATTACGCAATGACTTTCGACTACATGAAAAATTCGGGAGGGTACCCTATGGCATTGCGATATCCCAAAAATGGCAGTGTAAATTTGGGAAAAAAGATGTACGAAGTATCTTTCGACTATAAAATTTTGTCGTTAAATGGTGTTGGCGATTGCGTTGCAGCTATTCAGCGAATTTCTGGTAATGAAATAAAAAACGATTCTGTTGTTTACTTTGGTGATAAAAAGGGAGAGAAGGGCAGAGTTGTTCTTTATTCAAATCCTATGGCAGATATTGATAAAGCATTCTTCTTTGTTTCTCCCAAAAATAGCAAAATAAAACTTGCTATAGATAATTTTAAAATAGAAGAATTATCAGTTCCAGCGTGGATGTTTGATGAAAAATACAAGCTTTGGGGAATGCGTCGTTACCCATTCGAGGGAAATTTTTTGAGTCAAAATAAGCAAATTCTATCACTTACTGCCGATGAGTTCTTTCCGTTTGTAGATAAGTTTGGACAGTTCAAACATAAAGAGTGGCAAAATAAAGTTCATAGCATAGAGGATCTCAAAAAACGCACAGAAGAAGAAAATGCTTTCAATGCAAAACTTGGCGATATTCCCAATAGAGATAAATATTTTGGCTATGTAAACGAAAACCATAAATACAAAGCAACTGGTCGTTTCCGTACGGAGAAAATCGATGGTAAGTGGTATTTGATAACCCCCGAAGGTAATCTGTTTTGGTCGATGGGAGTAAATGCTATCGGTCTTTATCAGGCAACTCCAATTTCAAAAAGAGAGCATTATTTTGAAGATATCAATGGTAAAAAGTATATCAGATTTTCTCGACAAACCAGACATATCTTCAAAGAGCCATATAATACATTCTGTTTTGAATGGCGAAACTTAGATTGGAAATATGGCAACGATTGGCGTAATCAATATGGCAAAGTTGTTGAACAACGTACTCGTAAGTGGGGCGTAAACACAATGGGTGGTTGGGTTCAAAACTTTGTCTTTAACAAAGTTCAAATACCTTTTACACACATGATGAATTCTGTTAAAGGCGTGTCGATAAAATCAAAGGGCAAGATGGTTGCTCACTGGATTGATGTTCCCGATTATTTTGATCCAACATTCAGAAGCAAAACGTTAGAACGTTTCCAAAAAGATTATAATAAAAAAGTTCTTTTAAATCCGTATTGTATCGCAGTGTTCGTCGATAACGAACTTCCATGGCAACCAGATGATTATATGTTGGCTAAGGCTATATTGCAGTCGGGTGAAAAACAATATGCAAAGATAAAATTTGCCGATGTTCTAAAACAAAAATACGAGACAATAGAAGCTCTCAATAAAGCGTGGAATGCAAAATATAAATCTTGGGAAGATTTCCTTGTGGTAGATTCTTTCTCACCTAAGACAAAAACATCGCTCAAAGATATGTTAAATATTGAAGAGCTTTATTATCGAACATATTTTAGTACATGTCGTGATGCTGTAAAAATGGCGTCTCCCGATGCGTTGTACATAAGCTGTCGCTTTGCTTGGGGGAATCAAAATGTAAAGCGTATTGCTACCGAATATTGCGATATTTTGGCAATAAATTATTACAAAAAAACTCCATTGACCATAGTGTATCCTAAGGGAGGCAAAGATGTACCAATTATAATTGGCGAGTATCACTTTGGCAACCAAGATAGAGGCGTTTTTGGTGGTGGCTTAGTTGCGTGTAAAACAATGAAAGAACGCATAAAAGCAAATAATAGATATATAAACGATGCTCTTTCGCATCCCAATATTGTAGGGGCCCACTGGTTTAGATGGGCAGACCAAATAACATCGGGACGCCAAAACGATGGCGAAAACTTTTCGTGTGGTATGGTCGATATTTGCGATACTCCTCAGTACGACTTTGTAATGAGCGTTCGCAAGCTATCTGAAAATATGTATGAAAAGCGTTTAGGCGAAAAGCCTAATAATTCTAAAAAATAAAGGTACGTATCTTAAAATTTAAAATAAAAAAAATGCGAATAGAATTCTATTCGCATTTTTGTTTGTTTTTATAAAGTACTAAGCTAAAGTTTGCTTGAGCTTTTCTTCTGTAAAGCCGAATGCGTCAAAGAGTAACGGAGCATCGGCTGAAAATCCAAAGTCGTCGGTTGCTACAACTCTATCTGCATACTTGTACCATAGGGCAGATACGCCAGCTTCAACAGCAACAACTTCTTCGCACTTTGGCAAGATTTCATCTTTGTATTGTTGTGGTTGAGCATCAAATATTTCCCTGCTTGGCATAGAAACTACACGCATAGAAGGAATATCTTTTGCAACCTTGAGTGCCAACGACAATTCTGAGCCAGTAGCAATAACAATCTTTTTAAGTGCTTCTGTTTCTTTCTTTGCAACGTATGCACCCTTAAGTGTTCCCATGCGTTTTGTTTGTGCATCGACTTCTGCAACTAATGGCAAGTTTTGACGCGACAATATCAACGCTGTTGGACCATCTTTACGAGCTACTGCACAAGCCCATGCTGCTGCACATTCTTCTGAATCGGCGGGGCGAATAACGTTTAAGCGTGGGATACAACGCAAAATCGAAGCCATTTCAACAGGCTGGTGCGTAGGACCATCCATACCAACACCAACAGAATCGTGTGTAAATACATACTGAACGGGCAAACGTGATAACGCTGATACACGAATCGACCCCATCATGTAGCCTGCAAATGTCAAGAATGTTGCACACGATGCTTCAAACAAGCCGTAGTAAGCAATACCATTTACAATAGCGCCCATTGCGTGTTCACGAATACCAAACCAAAGGTTTCTGCCAGCGTTGTTGTCGGCAGAAAAGTCGCCCATATCTTTGAGGTAATTCTTTGTTGAGCCAAAGAGGTCGGCAGAACCTGTAATCATATAAGGCAAATTCTTAGCTAAAGCATTCATAACAACGCCCGACGAAGCGCGAGTTGCGCTCTTGTCATCAGCTGGGAATGTTGGAATTAGCTTGAGCAATTCTTCAGCCGATACATTGTTTTTGCGATTTATACATACGTCAAGCTCTTTTGCTTTTTCTGGATTTTCGTTTTTCCATGCATCGAACTTTGTTTGCCACTGAGCCGAAATTTCTTTGCGAGCTTGTGCAATTTCCTTAAAGATTGCGTATGTATCATCACTTACATAGAATTTTTCATCAGGTAAACCGAGAGCTTTTCTTGCTTTATCGGCAAACTTAGCACCGCCTTCGCCGTGACCTTTTGCACAATTTTGAACTTCTTCTATTCCCTTAGCGATAATAGTTTTGCAGATAACAAGCTTTGGTTTATCTGAAGTAGAATTTTTTGCATCGTTTAAAGCTTTACGAACAGCGTCGATGTCGTGCCCGTTGCATTGCGATACTTCCCAACCGTACGATGTAAAACGCATAGCAGTATCTTCCGCCATAGTTTTTTCAGCCATAGCATCAAGTGTAACATCGTTAGAGTCGTAAATTACAACGAGATTTCCAAGCTTTAATGTTCCAGCTAACGCAGCAGCTTCAGCCGATACCCCTTCTTGAATGCAACCGTCTCCAGCCAAGCACCATACTTTGTGGTCGAATATTTTATTGTCGGCAGTATTGAAACGTGCTTCTGCCATTTTTTCTGAAATAGCCATGCCAACAGCGTTGCCAATACCTTGTCCGAGTGGTCCACTTGTAGCTTCTACACCTTCAGTTTCTTCAAATTCAGGGTGACCTGGAGTCTTTGAGCCTTTCATTCTGAAGTTTTTTAAATCTTCAATAGAGAGTTTAAAGCCCGATAAATGCAACCAAGAATAAATAAACATACTTCCGTGACCTGCACTCAAGATAAAGCGGTCGCGATTGAGCCATTTTGGTTGATATGGATCTATATCGAGTATTTCACTGAACAATAC
>JAGAOA010000260.1 GCA_017623955.1 Opitutales bacterium | reverse complement strand
TTATTGAATTTAACATCTTCTAATTTTGTCAAGAAAGTTGTGTGACGACAGTGATCGCTCCAATATGTATCTAATAGACGAATTTCTGTTATTGTTGGATTGCGTTTTTGTTCATCGGCAAAATATTTACGACAAAACTCAAGGTCATCCACTGACATCGCAAGCGACATCTTTTTGTGAAGTTGAACAACAGCATCTTTATCCATATTGATGAAACCGTCAATAATTGCGACATCAGCCGGAACTTTTGCCTCGCGAGACAATGTTTGAGGTTTATCCATTGATGCTTCTCTACTATCTACTGCATTTATCAGATATTTTTTTATCTTATCTACATCACTTTCACTCAAACTACCCTTTAAAACATACACTCTAGCACATGAGACTTTCGGACGACTCTTTGCAACAATTTGAACACACTGTTCTGCTGAATCTGCACGTTGATCGAATTGCCCTGGTAGATATTCAATGGCAAAAGCAATTTCGCTATTGCACATTGGGAAATTTTCCAAATACAAATTTTCAACAGGAGCCTCACAAAAAATTAGATTTTTTACTTTCTCAAAAGAAGTATCGTCTAACCCTTCAACATCATAACGTTGAAGCACACGCAATCCCTCAAGATTAGCGAGGTTTAAATTGCTTTTGATATCATTCAAAAGCGACGTTGATGAGCCTAAATTTTTATCTTCTACAAATACTCTTCGAATCATTCTTCAACTCTCGCAAAATGCACTTACTTAGGCAACACTTTTTTTACAAAATATTGAATCTTTATACAAAACTTAACAACTCTAAAAAATATAGTTATAGTTTGGTAGATGCTCTATTTAATCTATCTAAAACTGCTAACCAAGAATCATCGCTAGATGTAGGTTTTTGACAGTAAATACCATTTTGCGAAATTTTATCTAAACTTCTAATCAAGGCAAAAAGATTTTTTTGAACATCTATTACATTGCCATCTTCACTAAGCCAATAATGATTTTTATCAGGATTTTCTGGACGCTTTATAAAAACAACTTCTCCATTAAAATCACTTGGAATTTCTTCTACATTGGCAAACAACGTAAGTTTTGCTTTGGGGCTATAATGACTTTTCAACATACCTGGTGCTTGCGGATGAGCTTCGTTCTTTTTAGGATTTCTATCAATTTTATCACCTAAAATCTTCTCTATTGCAGATGCACTTATTGGTCCGGGTCGGAGAAGTTTTTTGGGAGAAGATGTAAGCATTACGATTGTAGATTCTACCCCACACTCACAATCGCCCCCATCTAAAACGAAATCAATTTTATCGCCTAATTGCTCAACTACATGTTCTGCTTTAGTTGGACTTACATATCCAAATGGATTTGCACTTGGTGCTGCTATTGGCAAATTTGAAATTTTTATGAGTTCGTTCATCATTTTATGAGATGGCATACGAACTGCTACACTATCCATTCCTGCTGTTACGATATCGGGTACACACCCTTTTCTAGGCAAAATCATAGTCAACGGCCCAGGCCAAAAGGTTTCGGCTAACTTGCGAGCATCATCTGAAAACTCTGCAACACTCTCAGCCATTTGCATATCGCACACATGCACAATTAGAGGATCTATAAACGGACGCGACTTCGCTTGAAAAATCTTGCGAACTGCATCTTGATTTAAAGCATTTGCAGCCAAACCATAAACTGTCTCTGTTGGAACTCCTCCAATTTTTCCTTCAGAAATAAATCTAGATGCCTCTAATATATCACAATAAATCGACATAATCTAAATACCTAAAACAAAACGAGCCGTCACAAATACTTTTTGCGACGGCTAGAAAGGATTAATCAAAATTCATCATGTAATGACATCGACAATATTACTTCATAAGAAGCATATTGCGAGCATGCTTGATTGTCTTCTTGATGTGGCGTTGTTCCTTTGAAGACAAACCTGTAAACTTGCGTGGCAAGATTTTACCAGTTTCTGTTACATAGCGATTCATCGACTCTGCGTCGGCGAATGTCAATTCCATTACATTTTTCTTTTTTGATTCTTCTGCCATATTATAATATATTGTTTTGTTTTTAAAGTGCCATTCGAAAAGTATATTACACTCTCGATATTTAAATTTAAGATACGTATGTTGTCTTATATGAGTTACAATGCAAGCTTTTTTTTAAAAAAAAATAAAAAAAATATAATTAAAGACTCTTGACTAAAAGAAAGAGTATGCTAGCATTACTCTTTTAATATCACAGATTGTTGATATTTTAAATTACACAAAAACTATTATTTATATACTAGAAAAAAATGAACAAAGAAAATCCAGCTCCATTTGTCAAGTTTGCAAGTGGCGAAAATATTCCGCTTGAATTACACAAAGTACGAGTAGTACAAAAATTGCACTTGGTACCAATTGAACGTCGCCTTGAGGCTATGAAAGAAGCGGGCTTTAACACTTTCCGTCTTTCAACTAGAGATGTATTCCTCGACATGCTCACAGACTCTGGAACAAACGCAATGAGCGATCGTCAAGTTGCAGCAATGAACTATGCTGATGACGCTTATGCTGGTTCTCAAAGTTTTGACAAATTTAGAGATGCAGTAGAAGATGTTTTCGGTAAAAAATATGTACTTCCTGCTCACCAAGGTCGTGCTTGCGAAAACATTTTATCTAAAGCTTTCGTAAAAGAAGATTCGGTTGTTCCTATGAACTACCACTTCACAACAACATACGCACACATTACACTCAACGGTGGTAAAGTTGTTGAAATTCTTTACGATAACGCAACTCAAATTAAAAGCGATAATCCGTTCAAGGGTAACATCGATATCTCAAAACTTGAAAAAGTAGTTGAAGAGTATGGGGCAGATAGAATTCCTTTCATCAGAATGGAAGCTTCTACAAACCTAATTGGCGGACAACCATTCTCTATTGCTAATATGCGTCAAGTAAGAGAAGTTGCCGATAAGAATGGATTGATTATCGTATTAGATGCTAGCTTGATTGGTGAAAACGCTTACTTTATTAAAAAGCGTGAAGAAGAATTCAAAAATGCGTCTATCGCTACAATTCTCAAAACTATGTGCGGATTGGCAGATATTGTTTACTTCTCAGCACGCAAAGTTTCATCATCTCGCGGAGGCGGTATTGCAACTAACAACGAAGAATTGCTCAAAAAGATGAAACACTTGATTCCAGTATATGAAGGATTCTTTACATATGGTGGTATCTCTGTTAGAGAAATTGAAGCAATGGCTGTTGGCTTACACGAAACACTTGATGACACAGTAATATCGCAAAGTCCATCATTCATTGAGTATCTCGTTTCTGAATTGCAAAAGAGCGGTGTTCCTGTTGTTACTCCAGCAGGTGGC
>JAGAOA010000259.1 GCA_017623955.1 Opitutales bacterium | reverse complement strand
AACAACCAGAATTTGCATGTAGAGGGTAATGGGGCATTTGAAAACTCTTCGCTTTTACAATCTATAAATACCAAGGCATCTTTTTTGCCGAAACCTGATACACCTTGGTCAAGGATACCGCAAGGCATTCCAACAAAATGATTTTCACATTTTCTACCTATACGGACTTTTGTTTTTAAATCCGCATCGAAGCCATAAAGTTCACTCATTGCAAAAGCACTTGAAAGCTCTATGGCTGCCGATGAACTCAAACCAGCCCCTGCTGGCAGATTGCTCATATCGAGCATATTGAAACCAGTTTTAGCTTCGAGACCAGCTTCGAGCAAGAATTTGAAAACGCCAAGAGGATAGTTTACCCAGTTGTATTCTCTTTTTTGGCGTTCAATGTTATCCATATCAATTTCTACAACTTCACCGTTTTTTATACTTGCAAAGCAAAGTTTACGGTCAGTTCTCTTTGATAGGGCAACCATTACAATCTTATCGATAGCAACACCCATTGTAAAACCAGCGTTGTAGTCGGTATGGTTTCCAATGAATTCAATTCTTCCAGGGGCTTGAGCGAATACTTCCGCCTTACACCCATAGATTTTTTCAAAGTTCGAAGCTAAACTGTTTTTCATTTTTATTCTAGGTTATATGTAATTGTTTTTTGTTTTCCGTTTTTATCTGTATAAGAAATTTCATACTTACCTTTAAAGCCTCGGAAAACAACATTGCCGTTGTTGTCGGCTTTTGTTTTTATATTTGTTTTCCATTCTTTATTGATAAGATTATTTATAGCATGATATGCTGGTTTTGGTTGCATATCGCGTGTGAACAAGCCCGACAATGTTGGTTCGCCTGGAGCACCACAATCGTCGACAACGTTCCACATAGTTATACCCATCATTTTTTCTATACTAAACCACATTCTATAAAGATTTCGCAATGCAACAGCTTGTTTCATTCTGTCGATGTGAGATGTTCCTGCAGCAGTAACAGTAATTTCGCTGAGGTGAATTGGCTTGCCGGCTTTTGAGAGATTATCCATTATCTCTTTAATTTTTGTTGGGGTTTGTTTTGCCAACTGAGGATTTGAAAAATCGCCGTTCGACATTGCCAAAGTCAACTTTGGATTAAACAAGTGCATTTGAGCTCCAACAATATCAATTTCGCAACCGCGTTTGCTCAAGCTTTCGATTTGTTTTAAGTAATACTTGCTTGTGTTGTAGTCATTGATGTTGAGCAATGCTTTTTTAGGGAGATACTTTTGAGCCAACATAAATGCGTTGAAGTCGTAATCAGGTTCCATTATACCATAAACACTTCTTGTGATTTTTTTGCATTTAGAAGGAAGATTTCCACGCATAAAGTCGCTGGCACTTTCATTTACAACGTCCCAACTGTGTATTCTATCTCCATAGCGTTTTGCAATTTCGCGAACACGAATTTCGCTACGTTCTTTCATTATTTGAGCTATATCAGCGAAGCGTTTTTCAAATTCAGCCAAAGGCATTTTTTTGTATGTATCAGTATGTGCCAAGTATGGAGCGACTTCGTTGCTTGAACGCAAAACATTTCTGCGGATACGGATTTTTTCATCATTGTCTGCATATTTTTGGAAGATTTGTTCTTCAGGGCAGTGCCAACGACGATTTCCCCAGATAAGTGGGTGTCCGTGCATTCTGATACCTTTTTGTTCGCAGAATTCCACAACTTGATCTGTGCTTGGACGACGCCAGTGAGGCATAGTTTTGGGATGTTTTACGTTATTCCAAAATTCTTCAGTGTCCCAGTATTCAGTTTCAAAACGCATTTTGTCGAATTCCATTTCAAAAGTTTTCCAATAGAATGCGATTGTTGCCGAATTGAATAGCGAGCCATACAAGCTTTTGTAAGTATCGTTGTATTCTTTTTTGCCGAGCTGATTGAAATTAAAAATGTGTGCTCCAAATATGAATTTGTGCGAAACTTGTTTTACTTCTACTGGCTTAGAAATATCGATATTAGAAAGTGATACTTTTGCATCAGCCTTACGATATTTTTCAATACGTTCATCTATTTGTTTTTGAATATCTTTATTCCAAACATCCCAGTATGCTTTAGCCATAACCTTATCTGTATCGCATTCATAAGACGATGGAATTTTAGGTTCATTAGTGAAACCGTGCGATAAATCATCAGCAGTTGCACATTTGTTTTTATTGCAATCGCTTGTGCATCCCAATAGAGCTACAGCCATTGCAAAGATAGGTATTATTGTTTTTCTCATAATCTTTATATATTTTTTTATTGTTATAGTTTTGCACACTGCATTGAACAGTGTGCAAGTAAAGTAATTTAAATTTTAGAACCAGAGTCCAGAGAATACAACGTATAGTGCTATACATGTAATCAATACCGAAGCACCAGCTATCTGTGCACCTCTAGACGAGCTTAAATCCATATTTTTGTTTTCGGGCAATACTACATCTTGTTTGAGCGGTTTTACGAGTGTCAAAGCAAGCATTACAAATAACGAGCAACCGAATGTTATAGCCATTCTGTTAAGGAATGCAATATCGCCGAACTGCCATTGTAAGAAACCATATACGATAGGGCTTGTCAATATACCCAAAGCACCGGCAAATCTAGGAGCCTTTTTTGAGAACATACCGAATATGAATACCGCCAATATACCTGGCGATAGATAACCTTGGAATTCTTGAATAAACGTAAATACACCACCTAATTTTGGATTTGCCAACATAGGAGCAACTAAACAACCTATTATTGCAAATATTAATACCGACAATCTACCAACAAGAACTTGATTTTTATCAGAAGCATTCTTGTTTAGGAATTTCTTGTAAATATCGATTGTAAAAATTGTAGATGCTGCATTCAACATTGCAGCCAACGAACTTACAACTGCACCTAAGAGAGCTGCAAATATAAATCCTTTCAACCCAAAGCCTTCAGGAAGAACTTTACTTATTAGTAATCCGAACGCAGAGTCGTATTTATATCCATATAATGTTCTCACATAATTAGAATCTGCAGTTTGTTTATGTAATTTATTCCATGAATCTACCTGAGCTTTAGCAAGAGCACTTATACCATTGTTGTTAGCCCAACCTTTATCATATTTAAATGATATTTTATAAAGTTCTCCATTCTTACGCATTCTATCATTTTCAGCTTTCATAGCTTCAACTTCTGCAACTGAGAATAATGGAGTTTTTATAGACTTTCCAGAACCATCTTTTTTGCCTGAATTGTAAGAAAAGAAATCAACAGCATTATTGGCATTGAATGGTACATTTGCTATATGTAATCCTTCAAAATACAATGGAGCATAGTTCTTTGCATTTGTTGTCATAATTTTTTGATCTTGCAAGGCCGATTGATTTTGATCAGCAGAATATAAATTGAACGCCATTATTCCTGGGAATACAATGATGAATGGAATTATCAATTTTAAACCAGCTGCAAAGACGATACCCTTTTGACCTTCAGCTAAACTTTTTGCACCTAGTGTACGTTGAATAATGTATTGGTTGAATCCCCAGTAGTAAAAGTTAGGAATCCACAATCCAATGATGAGTGCAGTCCATGGAATTTCTGGATGATCTGCAGGCATAAACATTGTGAGCTTATCAGTATTTAACGTGAAGAACTTTTCAAAAGTTCCAGCGTCTTTGAGCGATGCTAATGTTTCTGGCGAGAATGTTGCCGTTGTTGCAATTTCGGCAACTGGTTTTGCTGCAAAAGCATCAAACGTAAACCAAGCAATTATTGCACCGCCGACTATTAGAGCCGAGCCTTGTAGCAAGTCTGCCCACGCGCAAGCTTTTAATCCACCCGCACAAACGTAAATAGCAGCCATAATACCAATTCCCCAACAAGCCACTGTAATATCGATATTAAATGGTAAATCTCCAGATGAACCAAAAACAGTGTTTGCTACTGTTGCACCAGAATAAATAACCGCAGTTGTATTTACTGCAACTAGTACAACAACAGTAATCAAACTCATCACTGTTCGCGATGTTGCATCAAAGCGAAACTCCAAAAACTGAGGTACAGTATAAATTCCACTTTTGAGGAATTTAGGTAAGAAAAGGAAAGCAACTAATACTAAGCAAAATGCTGCCATCCATTCGTAGCTAGCAATCGCTAGTCCTGACAACCCAGCTGCACTGCCTGTCATACCTACAAATTGTTCTGTAGATATATTGGCGGCAATCAGTGATATTCCAATCAACCACCACGAAAGACCTCTACCAGCAAGAAAATAGTCTTCAGAACCACCTTCATTTTTACTCTTATAAAGACCTACTAAAATTACTGTTGCGATAAACGCAACAAACACTACTATATCAAGAATGACACTTGTTTCCATAATGTATTATTTTCTTGCATAAAATAATGTTTAAGGCAATCTTTTTTAACGACTTTTTAGAAGATTTTAATTTTAAGATATGAAATTTTTTTTAAATATAATTCCATCTACAAATTGGGGTAGATCTATATTTTTGTTGTTTTTAAATCGAGTGTTTTCCGGTTTTGTAGGTTTGCCATACTATTTATTCGATATTTTTTCGTTTTCAGACTTTTTTCAAGATTTAAAAAGAGGATGTTTTAATATTTCAGAAGGAAGTGGATGGTTTTATTTCACTTTTGAAGTTTTATTTACTATAATAAAAAGATTTATAAATATTGGTGTTTTTGAAATTAGTATAGTTTGGTTGCTTGTATATTGTGTTTTTCGTTTTACTCGCAATCGTAAATTTGTAGGTAATGATTTCTTTTGGATATCAGTTATTACTTGTGGTATAGAATACTTAACACATATTGTTGCATCATATTTTTATGGCGAAATAAACGTAGGTTTTGTGGAAGTTACAATGTTTCTTGCCTGTTCTGTTAGTGCATACTATATTTTTAGGTTGCCAGAAGCTGAACAAGAGTTGCCCAAAGTCTATCTAAAGCGATTAATTTCTGCCTTAATTAAATCTAAAGTATTTTGGAGCCTATGTACTTTCTATATTACAGTTGTTTATTTGACACAAATTACTACACAATAAATACAAAAAAAGCACTCTGCAGAGTGCTTTTTTTTGTTGCCGTTAAAATGAACTATTAGTTGAACAAGCCTTTAATCAAACTTTTAACAGTTTCTTTTGCATCACCGCTTGTTTTGATTGTTGCGTTTAAGCCATTTTTAGATATTTGTTTAGTTGCTTGTGTAGCAATTCTTGGAAGAACATAAGTGATAACTTCCGACATAGTTTTCCCGCCATCATCAACGCCAATATTTTCAATTTCAAAGTCTGGTAATTGAGTCTCTATAACGTTGCCTAGTACAGAAGACGAAGCTTTGCTATTTTCAAATTTCAATTTCTTTATTATAAATTTGATAGGTTTTTCATCTTTGCTTTCTACGGTTTCTTCTTGCGAGTTTTTATTATTTAAACCTATTTTATTTTGAATTATGTTACTAATTTCATTGAGATTTGTTGAAGATATCGAATTCTTTTCAAATTCAATATTAGCTTCTAATCCTTCGATTGTAATTTCATCAATAACGATAAGTTTTTTGAAAATAGCATCAGTTGGAGTAACTCCTAGATCTATAAATGCACGTTTAAAAGCTATTGCATTTTCCTTGTTATATTTTTTCGCAGGATTTGTAATGTAAAAATTAGAAACTTCAATGCTTTCGTCTAATGGTTTAATAATTACGTTAGATATTCCACCAGTTATTTCAGTTCCAGATGTTATAGTTTTTAGTGCATAATCACCGATATATCCAGCAGTAAAATATAATGCAATGGCAAGTATAATCACTGCTAAAATGAATAATTTAATTAAGCCGAAAATACAGCCACCTTTTCGAAAAGTATTGTTCGCATTGTTCATAATGAGTTGAAGAATGAGGTAATTATAAAAAAAAATCAAGAATTTTAAATCAAAAGTTGCAAAACTTAAAAAAATTTGAAAACTATGTGTTTGTATGAAAATAAAAGCATTTAAAGGTCTCAGACCTACACAAGATAAGGCATCTTCTATTGCAAGTTTGCCATACGACGTTGTTAATTTCCAGCAAGCCTGTAAAGAGGCTGAAGGTAAGCCTTTGAGCTTTATGCGCGTTGTTCGTAGCGAACTAGAACTAGATCCGAGTATAGATCCATACTCAGAGCCAGTTTACGCACACGCTAAAGAAAACTTCCAAAAACTTGTCGATGGTGGATATATGGTTCGTGAAGACGTTCCGAGTATGTACTTGTATCGTCAACAAATGGGCGAACATTCACAAACTGGTTTGGTTGCAACATTTAGTGCTGAAGATTACGATAACGATGTAATTAAAAAACATGAGAAAACTCGCGAAGCAAAAGAAAATGACCGATATCGTCTCACACGTACTCTTCGTGTAAATACAGGTCCAGTTTTCTTGACAGTAAAAGATGGTACGCTCTTAGATAAAATTGTAGAAGACAAAAAAGACGAAGACGCCCTTTTTGACTTTGTTGCGGAAGATGGTATTCGTCATAGCGTTTGGAAAATTTCTGATTCAGAAACACTCGCAAAGATTGTCGAAACCTTTGATAACATTCCATGTGCATACGTTGCTGATGGACACCATCGTAGTGTAAGTAATGCTCGTTGTGCACGCTTGATGAAAGCCGATAATCCAAATCATACAGGCGATGAAGATTACAACTGGTTCTTGTCGGTTTGCTTCCCAGCAGGACAGTTAAAAATTCTTCCATACAATCGCGTAGTAAAGGATTTAGCTGGAAATACAAAAGAGCAGTTCTTAGAAAAACTTGGCAAAGTTTGCAAACTCACAAAGAGTGGACAAAAAGCTCCAGAAGGTTCGTTGAAAGTTTCAATGTACCTAGATGGCGAATGGTATAGCTTAGAATTTGAAAATACCGAAGGTCTTGATGCTGTAAGTTCGTTGGATGTTGCATTGTTGCAAGATAGAGTTTTGGCTCCACTCTTGAATATTGGTGATCCTCGTACAGATGAACGTATCGACTTCGTTGGTGGAATTAAGGGTACAGATGAACTCGAACGTCTTGTAAAAGAAGATGGTTTTGCTGTTGCGTTCTCTATGTATCCAACAACGGTTGCTCAGTTAATGGCTATTGCTGATGCTGGTCAAATTATGCCTCCCAAAAGTACATGGTTTGAGCCAAAGTTGCGTTCTGGATTATTTGTACATACATTCTAATCTAATAGGGAATGGAATCGTTCTTGCCTAAACCAAAAATCTTGCCAGCTCCAAAGTTTGTAAAATGGGGCGATGCGTGTTTGTCGTGGGCAAGAGCGGCTTTTGAAATTTCCTCCGAAGGTTTCGCTTCGGGGGAATTTGTTTTTTGTGATTTCAATTCAGTTGAAGTATCACATAAACAAGGATATATTTTGTCCATAAACGAAAATGGTATTTTCGTGAAAGCAAACTCAGAAGTTGGGGCAAAGAATGCGTTGCAAACGCTTCGCCAAATCGCGTTGCAATCAGGCGAAGATGGTATGCGATTTGTCGAAATTAAAGACTTTCCGGATTTAGATGTTCGTGGTTTTATGCTCGATATAAGTCGATGCAAAGTGCCAACAATGTCAGAGTTAGCTTTGTTAGTTGATAGACTAGCCTTGTTTAAGTACAATAGACTAGAACTTTATACTGAACATACATACGCTTTTAAAGGACATGAAATTGTGTGGGCTGATGCTTCACCAATGACGTCGGCACAGTATAAAAATCTCGATGATATTTGTAAATTTGCCGGTATCGAGTTGGTTGCCAATATGAATGGGCTAGGGCATATGGAACGTTGGTTGCGTTATCCTGAGTATCAGCATTTAGCAGAAAGTAAAGCTCCATTCATTTGTCCATTGGGAACAGTGCGAAAATATCCTACTACGTTTTATCCAGATGAGAATGCAACTGCATTTATGGATTCTTTGTATGAACAATTTTTGCCTAATTTTTCTTCCGATAAAATCAATGTAGGTGGCGATGAACCTTGGGAGCTTGGTATGGGACGTAGTAAGACTTTCTGCCAATCGCACGAAGGCGGTAAATATCAGCTCTATATAGAATATATGACACGCCTAAATGATATTTGTAATAAGCATGGGAAACAAGTTTACATCTGGGCTGATGTTGTTATGCAAAAACCAGAGTATTCTAAGCTTTTGCCTGAAAACATTACACCCATTATTTGGGGATATTATCTCGATCATCCTTACGATCAACAGTGCGAATATATGCAAAATATTGGTCGTAACTTTTTGGTAGCACCAGGTACGAGTACTTGGAATAGTTTTGGTTTGCGTTGGAATTGTGCATCTAAAAATATAGAACAAGCGTGTGATTGTGCTAAGAAATATGGAGCAGAGGGGATGTTGCTTACTCAGTGGGGAGATGGTGGAAATCATCAACCATGGGTTGCGATGTATCCAGCTATTGCGAAAGGGGCAGGTTGTGCTTGGGGAGAAGTTCCTAGCGAAGATATTGTATGCGATGTGTTGTCGAAATGTGTATTTTGCGATGAGACTGGAGAATTTGCTAGAGCATTGTGTGCCTTAGGTCGTTGTGATGTTGTCGATAAACTTTTCAGTTTTCATCATAAAATGTTCTTTGCCGATGCAGAAAATGCCAAAAAGTTGGCGGATGAATATTCTAACATTGATTTGAATGTTCTAGAAGGTGCTGTTGATTTTGCTGCATCAATGGCTGGAGCCTCAAAGATTTCATCGCCAGATGCCGAATCTAGTTTAAATGAGATAGCTCTTGCATCTAGAATGATAAAATGGGCTTTGAATAAGGCAAGAGGTGATTTTTCAACAAGTACAAAGCAACAACAAGTAGATTTGAAATTCATAGCAAGCGAATACGAACGAGTTTGGCTTATGCGTGCTCGATTTGGAGGCTTGTCTGAATCTGTTGGTAAAATTAGAGCAATAAGAGCTGATATATTTTAGAGTTCTAATTCCATGATGTAGTCATTCATGAAGTATCCGTTGCCAATATTAAAGTCTCCAGAAGTGGTAACGTGCATTCCCATTTTTTCGTAAAAAGCTTTTGCTGAGTTGTGTCGATTTACATTTAGTTCTACACGTTTTGCGTTTGGAGAAGTATTCTTTATAAAATTGATTGCATTTTCAAACATTTGCTTACCAATTCCTCTGCATTGATATTTTGGTAGTATGTAAATTTTTTGCAAATGCCATAAATCTGAGGCTTGTTTTTCTACTGAAGTGTATGCACAGTTGACTCCATCAAATTCTCCGATATGATAAATATGTCCATTGTCAAATTGTTTGTTTAAACTCTCTTCCGAATACATCCAATCTAACATATATTCAATTTGTTCTGGAGTTAGAATATCTTTGTAAGTATCAGGGAACGCAGTTAAAGCTAGTTCTCTAATGATGTTTATGTCATTTTTGTCTGCAATTTTAATCTTTAACATTTTCTTGTAAATTGGTTAAGTAATACAAGAATAAAATCAGGAGAAAGTAAATGTTTTTTTAAAGTCAAAAATCTTAGAAATTTTTATCTAAAATGAGTAAAAAGATTAATAAAAAAGCTATAAAATAAAAAAAATATCTTGCCAAACTAGTAAAAATGTGTTTTAAAGTGAAGAATAATTTTTAAGGAGAGATGGCAGAGTGGTCGATCGCGGCGGTCTTGAAAACCGTTGAGCTGCAAGGCTCCGGGGGTTCGAATCCCTCTCTCTCCGTGGAGGAAATTTAATACTAGCGTGTTAAATTTCCTCTATTTTTTTGTGTAATTATACTAGACTGTGTAGTATAGTAAAACAAAGTAGTGCGTTTTATATACGTATTTTTTTTTAAGGAAAATTATGAGAAAAATATTAATAATAACACTTCTTTTCACGATGTGTACGAACGTTTTTGCGCAAGTTCAATGGCACTATCCTCTGTATTTGGATAGGGGAGAGCCAGCCAAAAAGCGTGTAGAAGTCAAACTAACAAACAACTCCGAAAAAACTTTAAAAGAACGAGTCTTATTTTTATCTGCCGAAAAGTTGGGCTTAGTTGGACAAAAATCTGATTCAATCAGAGTCCTAGTGCAAGATAGATTAGAGTGCAGAGAAGTCTTGTTTTCGATTTCTCCTTATGGAAAAACTATAAAAAAAGATACAATCATAACAGTTCCATTTTCTTGTGAAGCTAAAGAGCAAAAATCTATTTTTGTGTATTTTGATAATAAGCGAGCAAATGAAGTTCCCGACTTCTATTTGTTTGGTCTAACGAATGAAAACTTTGAGCAATCAACATCTGAAACGTTGCGTCGTTATGAAAAAGATGTTCTAGTAAATGCTGATGAACGACATTTAACAACCGTTACATCTCGAACAGGCAAACAATCTGCCTATATAAAAGGCAAACGAAATTGGACATCTTATGCACGTGCAATGCAAGTCAACGAAGGTGCTACATATCAGTTTGAGGGTTGGGTAAAAGTAGAGAATCTTAAAAGTGAAAATAACAAAATTGGTTATTATTTAGTTTTAACTTACGACACCGAAGAACGCTTCTACAAATTGGGTGGAAAGCTTGAAAATCCTAAAAAACGAATTTTAATTCAAGCAAAAGAAATATCTGAAAATTGTGATTGGACAAAAATCACCGCAAATTTCACAGTTCCCCAAGGCTATAATCGTCTACGAATTAAAACAAAAAGTTTTGCGATTGCCGATACATATTTTGACGATATAAAAATTACTGAAGTTACACCAACTCCAGATTTTTCCTATGAAATAATGCCTGTTGAAGAATTGAATTTGACCGTGCAAAAAGCTCCTCGACAATGGGAAGTTTCATCAACTGAATACGATGTTCGCATAACGGTTTCGTATTTTAATCTTACTAAAGAAACAAAAGAAAACATTTTGGGTAGTATGCCTATAAAAAGATTTACACAAGGTAATTTTCCAACATCCGACTTTAAAGTTTTCAAAGATGGCAAGCTCGTAAAATTCGGAATTTTTGGCGACAATCTTATTCTTAACATAGATAAAATCAATCCAATGTCAGAAATTAAATATAATATTTATTTAAAATCTGATAGAAAAAATCAAACTGTAAAAACATCTGGGACTCGCCAAGTTAGCTACATTCCGAGCGATCAAGTTGCTGAAGTAAGAAACAATTTAAACTTCAACGACTTTGTTGAAATATTTAATAAAAATAATAATCTTCTAAAAAATGGAAGTTTTGAACAAGATTTTGCTCATTGGACTTTCAGAAGAAAAATCAGCAAACAAATAGTATCAATAGTCGAAGATGAGACCTTTGGTAAAAAGGCGTTGCGTTTTAAAACCGACAAAGAAAACAAAACTTATCCTGGTATCGAGCAATCGGTTAAGATAAAACCAAAAACAACCTACACTGCCATAATTTGGGGTAAAAAAAATGGCGAGTATACTCAATTCAATGCTCCCATATTGCGAATTACACAGGGTAAATCGCTAAAAAATCTTGTTCGCAAAGGGGCCTCTTTGGTAAGTAATGGCGACTGGGAAATACAGGCAACTACATTGACAAATCCATATAACGACGCTTGGGCTACCCTTATAATATCGAATGACAAACCAACAGATTTTCTTTTCGATAACGCTTTCTTGTGTGAATCAATAAGCTCTACAAAATTTACTTATTCAACACCTGCAGATTTACTCAGCAATGAGCAAACTGATATTTGGCAAGTAAATACAATTGTAAAAGTATTTCCATTTTTTGCACAACAAAAGACAGCTAAAGCAGAAATATCGTTGGCAAAGAATGAGTACGAAAACTTGCAATTAGCAGTTCGTTCAAATAAAAATCTTGGTGAGTTAGAGATTTCAGCACCTGCATTAAAACATAAAGACGATGCCAATGTAACACTTGAAGTTCAAGAAATTGGCAAAGTTGGCTTAGTTGCAGTAGATAGTATGAGTAAGTATAGTATGTTCACTCATTTTAAATTCTATGAACGCTGTGTTCCAACAGAATCTATGCTAGAATTTTATCCTGACCCGATAATTCCGACATCGAAAATAAAAATAAAAAAGAACAAAACACAATCTATATATTTGTCGTTTAAAGCCGATGAAAAAACAAAATCTGGTATTTACGAAGGCGTTGTTGAATTGAAAAAAGCTGAAGAAGTCGTAGCATCAATTCCTTATCAAGTTACAGTTCGTAATTTTTCAATTCCCGATAGCCCATCGCTTACTGCAATGTTCTCGTTTTGGAATCAGAGCAGAGTTTTTGGTCGTTGGCGTAAACCGTCGCTTGAACCTGGAATGACCGATCGTTTTTACGATAAAGTATATTTGCAGAATTATCTGAAGTCAAAACGTCTTACATTAGATACACCATTCCATCCACGTACAATAAAAACGGAAGAAGGCTATAAGTACGATTTTACTGATTTTGATAGATTTTGCGATATTGCTTTCAATAAACAAGGTATAAAGTTGATGTACTTGCCGTTGCCTATACCGATGCTCAATTTTGCACGTCCATTAAATGACATAAAAAATTATAAGGGCGAAACAGTCAGTCCAGTAGAAGGGAAGTGGCCGTATCATGGCAAAGATTTGTCGAAAATTTCTCCCGAGTATATTCAAGAAATTCACGCTCGCATTAAACCTATTTATAATCATATAAAGGAGAAAGGCTGGCAAAACCGCTTTATAAAATTTATATCCGATGAACCTTATTATTGGCGTAAG
>JAGAOA010000258.1 GCA_017623955.1 Opitutales bacterium | reverse complement strand
ATCCCCTCCCGGCCCACAATAAAAAAAATGCGAACTTTATAGTTCGCATTTTTTTTTAAAGCTGTAATAGCTTTTTTGCTAAGTCACCAAATATCTTCTGAGAAGATTCTGAAATTTCATCGGTATGTAGCGTTTTATCTAACGGGATTGTAGCCAAAATATCTACATTCAGTTTTTCTGCAACTTCTTTGCACAACCTTCACCAAAGATATACTCTCTTTGCCCAGCAATATCTATATACGCCATATTTTCAACTACTCCGGCAATCTTAACATCAGTTTTTTGGAATACCATTGCTCCACGCAATGCAGTCTTAGAAGCTAAAGAATTTGGGGTTGTAACAATTATTGCAGTATCTAATGGAATCAACTGAACTACACTCAAAACAGCATCACCAGTTCCAGGAGGTAAATCTAAAACCATTACGTCTAATTCGCCCCACTTAAACTCTTGTGAAAATTGTTTGATAGCACTAGTAACCATTGGCCCACGCCAAAGTAATGGTTGCGAATCTGAAACTAGCATTCCCATCGACATAACTTTTATTCCCTCTATTTCAGGTGGAATAATCTTTTGATTTTCATCTACTGTTGGGAACACTTCTTTATCAAATAATATCGATGCACTTGGTCCATGAATATCGCAATCCATCAAACCTACACGAGCCTCATTTTTTGAAAAAATTCTGGCAAACACACGAGCTAAATTTACTGCAATAGTACTTTTGCCAACGCCTCCCTTGCCAGATGCAACAGCTATCTTCAATTTTACGCCTGTTAGAACATTAGACTTATCTATAGTAGGAGGTGTTGCGGGCGCAGAACTTGGAACATCTGTTAACAATTCTACTTTAAACTCTCCTTGAGGGAATGTGTTTTTAAGAACTTCGGCGGATTCCTTTGTTATTTTTTCTGCTAACGTTTTATCTCCGCCAGTATAAATTCTTATTTCAGCAAAGTTACCTTCAACTTTTACGTATTTTACCATACCAAAGGTAACAATATCCTTAGAATATGGCGGATACTTAACCGCCTTCAATGCTTGTAAAATATCTTCTTTAGTCATATTATTTAGAAAGTGCAAATTTTACCAAATCTTCTACCGTAGCTTCTGAGCCTATTGATGCATAAGCTTGACGTACAAGTTTATCAGCATCGGCTGGTTTCATTCCGAGCGATGACAACGCTGCAACTGCATCTGATATTGAAGATGCCTCTGTAATTAGATTACCAAAACCCTGTTGATTTGCGACAGGAACAAAGGAACCTCGCAATTCTAACACTAAACGTTCTGCAGTTTTTTTACCAATACCCTGACACTTTGAAAGCAATGTCGAATCGCCAGAAGCAATAGCCCCTTGCAATGTTTGAACAGACATTCTACTCATCATATTTAGGGCTATTTTCGGACCTATACCAGAAACCTTTTCTATAACCAATTTAAAAAAATCTCTATCACTTGCAGAAATAAAGCCATACAAAGATTGAGAATCTTCGCGATATACTGCTAAGGTATATAGCATTATATCAGAACCAGATGCGGGCAAGCGTTCTGACGTTGTCAATGGGACATTGACTTCATAAAATAATCCACCTGCTTCAATAACTGCTGAAACAGGCGTTGATGAAATTAACTTCCCTCTGATACCAACTATCATTAAAAAACTTATCTGATATTATTTTAAGTTGAGGACATCATCCATACCATACAATCCTGCTGGTTTTCCGATAATCCACTTCGACGCACGCAATGCACCATTAGCAAAAACTTTTCTATCGGCAGCCTTATGCGTAAGTTCAAGACGTTCTCCATCGGCAGCAAACATTACTGTATGGTCGCCAACAACACTTCCACCTCTTAGAGCATGTACTGCAACTTCGCCTTGAGGACGTTCTCCAACAAGACCTTTACGTCCATAAACAACGCTTTCTTCGCCAATTCCACGAGCTTGCAATACAACTTGCTTGAGCTTTTCGGCAGTACCACTAGGTGCATCTTTTTTATGACGATGATGCATTTCAACAATCTCAACATCGTAACTATCATTGAGAATTTCAGCCGCAACTTTTGTTAAATAATTGAGCAAGTTTACCCCCAACGAATAGTTACCAGCCCAAACGATTGGAATTTTCTTAGTATATTGCAAAATCTCCTCACGTTGTTCAAAAGTATGACCAGTAGTTCCAATTACTAAAGGCTTACCATTTTCGGCACATAACTTAGCCAAACCAGCGGTAATATCGCGAAATGAAAAATCTATAACTACATCACAATCTGCAATAGAGTCTGCTGGATTATCGCCTATATCGCATGCCGAAAAAATCTGACAACCTTCCGATTCAGACGCGGCTGTTATAGCCATACCCATACGACCTTTTGCACCATTCAAAAGAACTTTTATCATTATATCAAACCAATCTTTTT
>JAGAOA010000257.1 GCA_017623955.1 Opitutales bacterium | reverse complement strand
TGAAGATGATGATGATGATACTTGCGATTGCATATCACCCCATGATTCTGCATAGTACATTTGTTGTGAAACTGTGATTCTAGCTTCTGAACCAGAAATTACTGTTACCTTTGGCGCACAGAGCAAATCTGAACCTGTTTTCTGTTCAAGTGCATTTACCAACAATTCTACTGTATAGCCACTTATTACACCCAAGATTGCACTTGATGTTGGAACTGAATTTACACCAACATTCATTGATGAATTCAACGTTGGATATGGCTGTTCAATGTACGATGTAGATGTTCCATCAGATTCATATACTGGCACCCCTGCTTGGTCGAAAATTGTATTACCACCTGCGTCTGTAGCTTGCTTTACTTTATTTACAGACACACCAATTTGACCTGAACTTGACACTTTTGGGAAACCGTCAGCCACTGTTCTGAGGTTACGTGACATACCATCTGTTGTTTGGAAGAGCATTTCATCAACTGGCAAGTCAAGACCAAATGGCTTTGTAAGTGTTCTTGCTGCCTGCAATGTTCTACCTGCACGCCAGTTGAATGCCAATTCCTTCAAGTCACCCTGTTGTACTTCGAGGAATTTTGCTTCAATTTCAACTTGCTTTACTTCAGAGTATTTCAAGAGAATATTGCGAACTTTATCTAAGTTTCTTGCAGTATTTGTTATCCAGAGTTTTGTTCCGTCGAATGCAACGTTTGCACCTGTTCCGAATTCAACACCAGCTCTTGTAAGGAAGTCTTTAATCTTTTGACCTTGTTGTTCTGGTGACATTTCACCACTATCTCCGCCACCAAATACATCACCACCACCACTTGATGATGCTGACTTGAGACCTACCATTCTTGTTACGGTTGCTTGTGTTACTGCAAAGTCAACTGTATCCATAGATTGTGTCGACTGATCTGAACCCTTACGAACTATAATCTTTTCTGATTCAATGTCGTACTGATAACCATATTTTCTAGATAAAATATCAAGAATTTCTCCCAATGATTCACCACGGAGCGAGAGATTTACATTCTCTGGTTGTGATGCTTCATCGAACAATACGATATTTACACCCTTCTTTGCACTTGTCGATTTATCATTTTCTTCTGAGAGCATCGACAATGTTTTTAAAGCTTGTGCAAGTGTAATTCCTGGTTCTGGAATATCGAAGTTTGAAATGATGATATCTCTGAGCTTTCCTTCTGTTTCTGAATCGCTCTTCTTTTCAACCGAACGATCAGTATTTCCACTGAATACTTGTGGACGTGCCCATGCATCATCAATTTCGCCCAACATTGTTTCGCGTGTTGCCATATATGAAAGCTTGCCACTTGTCTTGAGCTTTTCTGCTATCAAGCGTTGATATGCTTTTGCTTCAACATTTGTTGCATCTAAAGTTTCAATATTACGGAATGTAATTCTTGCACCTTGATAATCTCCATACAAGTACTGCAAACGTGCCTTACGCAATTCTGACTCTACACGTTTTTGACGTTCTGCAAATGATGGATTTGCATCGCCAACTGTGTGATTATATGGATTTGTGTCGAATTCTTCAACTTCTGCTATAAAATCTTCTGCCAACTCAGGATCAGCTTCGTACTTCTTATATTCTTGTGCATACTGCTTGGCTTCTGCTGGATTACGTTCTGCCATCGCAATTTCTGCACGTTCTTTTGCCATTGCTGCCATTACACTATTCCATTCAGAACGTGCAATGCTAATTGACTCAGAATATTCTTTGCCATCTACCGCTGGAATGCTCTTAAGCTTTGCGTCGGCCTGTACCATAAGAGCATTTGCTTTTTCCCAATCACCATCTTCCATTGCATCATAAGCTTCGGCAATCATTTCAACTGCACCTTCTGCAACCTTCTCTTGCTTTTCTGATGCCGCTGCTATTGTTGCTTCTGCCTTTTCTGCTTCAGCTATTGCTTTCTCTTCTACAACGGCTTCTACCTTCTTGCTCGGAGCTAGAACTGTTTTTTCGCCCTTTTGTTGACGCGCAATATCGCTATTTACGTCAGCAAGCATACGTTGTACACCTGAATCTTCTGGAGCTATTTTTATCAACTCTTCCAATTGGCTCTTTGCTTTTTGCAAATCGCCAGCTTCTCTAGCCTGTACTGCCGAAACCATCAGGTTTATCTTTTCTTGCATCTTACTGCCATCAGCTGCAAAAGCTGAGCACATAAATGCCAAACCTGCACAGAATGCTGCAACAAAGGCATATCTGGTTTTATTTCTATATTTTTTCATAGTGATTGTTTTGTTGTTTGTTAATTGATTTTAAATTTTTGGGACTACTTTTCTTCCACGCCTGAAGATGATACCTTCATTACGCGAACTTCACCTTTGTCTTTTTGGGGAATCATTTTTACAAGGGCAAATTGCTTATCTAGATCGATACTTTCAATCACGTACTCAGCATCGCCTTTCTGGATTTTTTCGCCAACTTTCTTGACGTGCCAAACTGATCCATCGGAGGCTTTTAACGACATTCTACGCTGATCCAACAAAATTGTAGGTTTATATGAGTATATTTCAACTTCCTTCTTCAACCCTTTGTCGTACAACTTTATTGTAACTTGCTGATCAATCATACCGTTAGATTTTTTTACTCGCTTTACATCAAAAGATTTTACTGTAATTCCAGTATTTATTGCTTTCGTTGTAAGAGTAGCAGGTTGTACTATTTCAACATTTAATCTTCCTGTCAATGTTTTTCCGTTTCTTTCATCTTTTAATTGCACAAACGGATCTTTCATTGCTCCATAAAAACCACGATAAACTATATAATATGGCTCATTCGACACACTATCAAACGAATATGCAAACTGCTGACGAGCCTGCTCCTTATAATATGGAGACTCTGTCATAAACTTGCCATCTTTATCTATACAAATCTGCGGAGGAGTAAATACTTGGAAGAACCACTTGCCTTCTTCGTCTTGGGCTCTAACTTCTGGCCACTCGATAGATGCAACTTCCAACTCTGGAACAGAAATTTCTTTCCATTTTACACCTTCTGACATCTCTGCCAACTTAGCATCGTTTACTGGCTTAACCTTCGCTATATTAGGTATTGACGTCGAATAGAACCAACCCGACACACCCATCGCTGCTAAGGCTATTACAAAAAATAATTTTTCGGAGTGTTTCATATTCTATTATTCCTCCTGTTTCTTAACCTTCTTTACCTCTGGTTCTTTCACAACCTCGACATACTCTATGACAACAGAAAATTCCGACAAGTTATCTGTTACTACTGGTGTCTTTAACGCTTCGGGAGCATCAGGCTGTTGCGTTGGAGTTTCAGATGCACTGTCTTCGTTCTTTTTATTTGTTCCAAAGATATCATCGAGACCTTCTAACTCGACATCCTCAACTTTACGCTTCAAAACTTCGTTTGTACGTTCATCTCCTGGCTTTACATCGATACTACGAACAACTAACATTGCATCAAAATCTTTCAATTTATTCAAGAAACGACGCAAAATATCTGTATGACCTGCAAATGTAAAACGATATGCCAATGTATCTAAACTACCAGGCTTACGCGCTGTAATATTGGGATCTATTACAAAATTATCTCCTTTAGAATCACCAACAATTGCTGATCTTGCTCTAGCTCTACGTTCTCTTGCTGTCAAACGACGATTTGCTGTTTTCTTTGCCCCTTCCTCGGCCAACACTTCACGCTGAACGTTGATTATTGCCATTGGCGATTATTCTGTTTTACAATCTAACAACTTTGAATTTATATAATTGAGAACACATGCTTGCTTCCAAACTGGAGCAACTGCAACTTCCACCGGAGAGAT
>JAGAOA010000256.1 GCA_017623955.1 Opitutales bacterium | reverse complement strand
GTAAAGCATCATATCCCACATCTCCCAAGAACGTTGAGGATTTGTAGAAATATCTTCAAGCTTTAGTTCTTCAATAATTCCAGCTTCTCGATGCCCCGCTCTACCCTCAAAAATACCCAATGGATGCATTTTAATCTCGCTACTTGAATTACCACCCAAGCGAGAACGATTTTGAACAATAACTACTTTTATACCATTACGAGCCGCTGCAAGTGCTGTTGATATACCAGCTAATCCACCTCCTGCCACAAGTAAATCGCAATCTATGGTATGAGTGTCCATAAATCTTTCAGATGCAGGAGTGTATTCAATAAGCTTTTCAAATTTTATCTTATTTGAATTCACAACTTCATGAATACGCTTACCAATTTGACTTTTGTATGCTGGTTGTCCCATTGGCTTAGGTAAATCAGAAGCGGTACGCTTTAAATGTGTTTGTCCTTTTTTTTCATCTCCAACACTTGTACAACCAGAAGGTAGTGCTACACATGCAGAATATCCAAACATAGCCATTGCTGAGTTTGTTAAAAATTTTCTACGTCCTACTTTTTCAAATTCCATTTTAAGCCTCCAGTTTTATTGTTTGAAGAGCAAAAGCACTAAATCAATACACTTCTACTCCTAAAATAGTAATCAATTTTCAGTGCAAAAGTCAAGAACTTGAATTTTATTTAAAAGCTTTAAGAATCATTTAAATGTTATAAAATAAAACCAACATTCAAATAAAATACGGGTGCTACATCAATTTCAATATCTTGCTGTGTAGATTTTTTAAAATCTAACTCTCTTCCAAAATCAAAACCTACATGAGCTCCAATATAAAAGTTTTTAATTGGTTTATAAGTAACACCAACAGTCCATTCACCATATTCATCACGAACAGAAGCTCCTTCGTCTAAACGAGAATATTTATTTTTGTATTCGATAGATGTATCTAAAACTAATTTTTCATTTCCACAAACATCGTAAAGTAAAGCTATGCCAGAAAATGTTCTCAAAGAAAGGTTATCAGTAATTTTCCAATCTATAAATACAATTGGAAAACCTAACCAAGATCTATCAATGCGAGAATAAGCACATGCTCCAAAACCCAAGCGAAACTTTTCAGAAAATGAATACATTGCACCTGCACCAAAATATCCTTGCATACCATCATCCCAATTAGACGTATCTTCGGCAGAAAATGAAATTTGCCCCATCCCAAATGCAGACCATCGTGAGTCAAAATTATAAAAGTACAAAGTCGACGCCGACAATGTATTTATTTCACTAAACGGACTATTTACACTATCAAAATCAGCATCAAGATAAGAATAATTTACATAACTAGTAAGTGCGTGTTTCTTTGATTTGCTAACTCCTTGTATTTTTATGGTAGCACCAACACTTTGTGATGAAAAATCGCCATCTAAGCCCTTCGACATATCACTTTTTGCCCTGTATCCATACATAGACTCAACTGATATTGAGTTACTCCAATTGAACAAAATTTCATCGAACAACGAACCACTACTCAACGATTGCCCAAAACTTACAGATGCAAAAGTAGTTAATCCAACAAAAATGAGTATTTCTTTTATCTTATTCATAATACTTGTAATTTAATTACATTATAAAATAAAAAGCCAGTTTTTTATAAAATAAAACAACGATATTTGAAACATTTTATTAATTTTTGCGTTTAATAAAAATAAGTAGTACTGAATTTTATGTAAATATTTCAACGATTTATTGTTTTATTAAAAGCGTTGATTTTTTATTTATCAACTAGTATTATGTTCATCATTATATGGATAATAGATATAAACAAGAAAGAAAAACTATATGCTAAGACGTAATTTTTTAAAATCGACTCCAATATTGGCAGCTGGAATAGCAACATCACCAGTTGATGCCGCAAAAAAAACTAATAAAAAAAGTAGCTGGCAAGAAAAATATGCATCTATAAAAAATGCCGATGTCATTGTTGTTGGTGCAGGTCCAGCTGGTGTGCCTGCCGCTATTTCTGCTGCTCGCAACGGAAGTAAAGTTATATTGCTTGAAGAAGATGCTCTTCCAGGAGGAGCTCCAGTTGATATGTTTGTATCGTTCCCTTGCGGAGGACCTCAAAACATTGGAATTTTTAGCGAGATAAAAAAGAAAGCAAAAGATCAATTCGATATATCAGGTGGAAAAATCCACGCACTTTGGTTTTTCCCTTCTACATGGGCATTCGTACTCTCTGAAATGATTGTAGCCGAAAAAAACATAACATTTATATCTGGAGCTCCCGTTTGCAATGTAATAAAAAAAGGCAAACGTATTGCAGGCGTTGAATACAGAAATGGCGAAGATAAATTATGTTTGGCTCGCGGTAAAGTTGTTATAGACTGCACTGGAAATGGAATATTATCTGAACTTGCAGGTGCTGAAACAATGTTTGGGCGTGACGTAAAATCAAAATTTAATGAAGAATACGCCATAGATAAACCAGATGGCAAGGTTCAACCTTGTACAATGATGGCAGTAGTTCAACGCTTCAAAAAAGTTGAAAATTGCAAAATAGAAAAATTACTCAAAAATGATTTCTTCAAAAAAAGATTGGTAGCGCACTCTGGTATCGGCTTTGCTAAAAATATAGACGATGAAACGCTAAAGAACGTCGATCAATATTTGATGTGGGTTGGTGCACGTCCTTGCGACACCCGCGACAACAACGCTTTAGCAGCAGCTCAACAGAAAATTATAAATGAGTTCGCTCCTCAAATCATTAAAGACCTCTGGAAAGAAGGCTTCACCTTACATATTGCACCAAAAATTGGAGTCCGTGAGTGCCGACGAGTTGTAGGCGACAAAGTTATCACAATGATGGATATTATGAACGAAAAATTCCCAGAAGATGTAATTTCTTGGGGTAAATATCGCATAGATACATGGGGTCGCAAACTTCCAAAAGAAATAGCACACAAATCTCTAACGTTTGGAATCCCATTTGGAGCAACAGTTGTTAAAGATATAGATAATCTTATGATGGCTGGCAAACATATTAGTGGTTCGAGTATTGCAATGAGTGCATATAGAGTTCAACCGATTGTAGCTTGTATGGGTGAAGCTGTCGACTTAGCGGCATCTATGGCAGCAAAAGAATCAATTAAGCCAAGAGAAGTCGACATAAAAGAACTACAAAACAAACTTGTCAAACGCGGAATACTACCTAAAGAATACGCAAAATCATAGAAGAATAATCCTTTAAATGATACACTTACAAAAAACACGTAAAAAAATTACATTTTTTTTGAAAAAAGTTATTGACATTTACTTAAGAATAAAGGATAAATAAGACTTCAAAATCAGTGATGTTCAGTAGCTCAGCGGTAGAGCAGGTGACTGTTAATCACTTGGTCGCAGGTTCGATCCCTGCCTGAACAGCCACTGAAATTAAGCGACTTTCTTTTGAGAGTCGCTTTTTTTGTGGGTTTAGTATTTTTTTATAAATTTTACGATATTCAAAATTTCGTGGATAGTAATAAAGGATAAAAAATTTATATGTACTCAATACGCAAAAGTAATATCCTTAAATGGATAATTGCTTTTTTTGTAAATAAGGTTAAAAACAATTTACATTTTCTATAAAAAATTGCACACTGATACTAATGAAGAAATATTTATCTAAACTACACTGGCGTATTGTTATTGCACTTATAATATCTATTGTATTTGCAACAATCATACGCTCATTTGAAATAACATCTACCCCAGCAATCGATACAATATGCAATTTTGCAGATTTCATTGGTAAACTTTTTATGCGTATGTTATCGATGATTATCGTACCGCTAGTAACAACTAGTGTTATATGTGGTTGTATAAATCTAGGTGGAAGCAACAAATTATTATCAGTCGGTTCAAAAACGACAGCATTTTACATTGTAACTGGAATTCTAGCTGTCGGATTATCATTAATCCTTATAAACATAATTTGCCCAGGATGTATAGATACTGATGCTGCAAAATCTATACTGGGTAGCATCGAAAAAACTCCCACACTCCAAACGCAAAATATAGGAGTATACGATACTATTTTAAAATTTTTTCCACCTAATATTTTTGCAGCGGCAACCGATAACACTCAACTATTAGGTTTAATAATATTTGCCGTTATTATCGGTTTATTTATAAATACTCTGTCGCCTAAATTTGCTGAGACGCAACGAAACTTTTGGGAAAGTGCTAATGCTTTATTTTTAAAGATTACAAATTTCATAATGAAGTTTTTACCGATTGGTGTACTTGGATTAACTATGCCCGTGTTTATCCGTGCAGGAACTCAAACTATTGAACCAATTATTTTATTCTTCATTACAGTAACGCTAGCATTGGCATTACATACGTTTGTTACAATGTCGATAATTATGTGGAGTTCTGGAATTTCTCCTATCAAGCACATAAAAACAATGCTACCTGTGTTGCTAACAGGTTTTTCCACGTCATCAAGTGTGGCATCGCTACCAGTGACAATGGAGTGCGTTCAAAAAGGAGCTGGGGTCCAAAAAGAAATAGCTGGTTTTACTATTCCTCTTGGAGCAACAGTCAATATGAACGGAACTGCATTGTACGAATGTACCGCAGTAGTATTTATATCGCAAATATGTGCATCAGCTGGATTATGTCCTGCAATGTCAATATCTATGCAAATTATGATAATAGCCCTAGCATTGACTACATCTGTTGGCGTAGCTGGAATTCCATCAGCTAGCCTAGTTGCAATAGCATTGATTATGGGCGTTGCAGGAATTCCCATTGAAGCTATTGGCATTATATGGATTACCGACCGCATTCTAGATATGATGCGTACAAGTGTGAATATCTACGGCGATGCGTGTGCAGCTGTTTGGATTGCACAAACAACAAAAGGCGTTCGCAAGCCCTACACCGACGAACGCAAATTCAAATTTCAGCAAAATAAAAAATCTAAAAAATTAAGATAAGATATATCCATCTGCCAATTTGTTAAATTCTTCAACCTGATGCGATTGCCATTCTTTATCTTTATTTAGTTCTTTAGCTAAAATTTCAGCAACAATACAAGCACTTTCTTTTGCTGCGCGAGCATCTAAAAACAATAATCGTACACGTCTAGCAAGCACGTCTTCTACTGTATGAGCAAATTCATAACGTGCAGCAAAAACAACTTGTGATTTTGTAAAAGAATAATCTTTGTGTATTTTTTCAATTGTTGTTGGATCAGAGTTTTCAATAGATTTAATTTTTTCTATATCACTTCCGTAAACGTAGTTCCAGTTCGACCTATCTACGTTTTTCTTATAACCATGCAACTTTAAATCGGCAGTACAACACGGATACGATTTCAAATTTGTCAGCTTCAAAGCTTTGTTTAGAACATCTTCAGCCATTGCACGATAGGTTGTCCATTTTCCTCCTGTTATAGAAACTAAATTGCTATCGGAAATATATATTTTGTGCGAGCGAGATATTTCCTTTGTACTATTTGAACCTGCTTTTGAAGGTGCAGCAAGTGGACGCAAACCAGCAAACACGCATAATATATCTTTACGGGTAGGCTTCTTTACTAAATATTTTCCCGCTTGATTTAAGATGAATTCGACCTCTTCTTCAAGAGCTCTCGGCTCCAAAGATTCTTCGTCGAGGGGAGTATCGGTTGTACCTAAAATAACTTTATTGTGCCATGGGACACCAAACAATACTCTGCCATCATCTGTTTTGGGAATCATCAATGCAGAATCTCCACCCAAGAAAGATGAATCTACAACCAAATGCACACCTT
>JAGAOA010000022.1 GCA_017623955.1 Opitutales bacterium | reverse complement strand
GTGCAGATGCCATTATGTACTTAATTGCGGTTATGCAAGACTTGCAAAAACTCGGTTATGCACGTCATAGATTTCATGGCGATTTTCCTGTTGATATAAAATTATGTAACTACTTGTATGATATAGGTTTTTTGAATTATGTAAGTTCTCGTAGACCTAAAGGATACACTAATACTAATATTCTTCAAGTTATTGATAAAGACCATTTTGACCAAAAGTACATTAAACAAGTTTGTGATTTTGTAAATACAACATCCAACTTGACAAGAAAAGATACTCGTTTTTTGTACGTTCTAATCACAGAAATGATGACAAACACATGTGAACACGCATATATAAAGAGATCTCAAAAACTAAAAAAATGGTATCTTTGCGCTCAAAAGGATGCAAATTTGTATAAGTTTACGTTTATTGATATTGGCGAAGGGATACCGAACACAGTACAAAGAAAGACAACAGAACGAATTTTTAAATCGGAATCCTCAATCATCTCATCTGCCTTGAACGGTGAGTTTAGAACACAAACAAAACAAGGTTTTAGAGGGAAAGGCTTGCCTAAAATAAAAGCGTGTGTACAAGAACAGAATTTGGAAAATTTTACTATTATATCAAACAAAGGGTATTGTCGTATCCATAACGATGATAACGGATCATATATTGAAGAAAATGAATTAACATTGCCAATAATAGGAACCGTTTATTACTGGGAAATGACAATACAAAGGAGAGAACCATGTTAACTTATTCTATTGCAAAAAGCTATCCTGACACACCAGGCCCACGATATGAAAATGAGGGCAAGTTTTCTGGTGAAAATTTTAGAAAATCAGTTTTACTAGACTTGATTCGGCAAGCAAAAGAACAACATACAAAACTGCAGATTGATTTCGATGGCGGATACGGATATCCAACATCTTTTTTAGAAGAAGCTTTTGGCGGTGCTGTTAGGGAAACAAGAGACAAAACACTGCTTTCTTTGTTTGAATTTAAATCAGATGAAGAACCTTCCTTGATACAAGAGGTTATTAAATATATTAGTGATGCGACGGAGAGTATAAAATGAATCACAAAAGAATTCTATTTATTGTAGCAATTTGTATTGTTGCAGCATTGCTAATTGCATGGCTGCTTGCAAGCATTTTTATTTGCGATAGTTCTTCTTTATGGAAAATCTCATTAAAAGATTGGGTTACGTTGGTCGTTACTATATTTATAGGCGTATTTGTAGCGTATATTTTGGATGTTCGCAACACTCGGAAATGGCAATTTATTGATGCATATGTAAAAGCAATTGATTCTTTAGAAGTAAAATTTGAAAAATATGAACAAGTTATTCACAACGATTACTTGAAAATAGATTTACACCCCATAGTGTTATCTTTTAATAAGAACATAGAAAATGAAATTGAACTTCTTGCGACTTATTCAAAAGAAATGGATGTGTTTGATGAGATTAGTTTTATCAAAGAACATTTTGCATCACTCAAAACGACGACGGCAGATTATACAGATTCACTGAAAAACGAGCAAAATAGAAATAAAGCAACCAAAGAGATCGATCTAATTTTAGGAAAATTAAATGAAATGCGTCTAAAACAATATGCATTATAAATGCCAATGTTTCAAGATTGCAAAAAAAGCAAACGGCTCGGAGTTTTCCGAGCCGTTGACTTATAGAGTATAACTATTAGGCCGCTGCCTTGTCTGCGACGAAGTTTATCGTAATCGTAGATGCGACATCGGTAGCGTTCGAATTGCAATCGACATCCGTGCCATCGATAAAAAGTTTAAGATGAATTTGATAAATGTCAGTTGTGTTTAATGCTGTGCTTCCAGTTATAATAGGTATGACTGCTGTTTGTGCACCTTGCGTCCATGTAATTCCAGAGATTGTTTCGGTGGGCATAGGTACTTTTGATATTTCAGTCGTAAACGTATACTTGCTTTGGTCATATACTTGACCGGTAGTCCAAGCACCCGCAGTTTCCTCTGTTCCAACTTTTCTTATTTGAAAAGCATATGCGATTGCTGCATTCATGCCAAGCGTTGAACTTGTAGAAGAAGGATTCACACCAATCACTAGTTTAATTCCTGTGATGTTTGCTTTTGCAGCAGCGACACCAAATGCAACATCAAGATAATCTGTATTAGCAATAGCTTTTTCGATTGTGCCTTCGGTTACTTCGGTATCTTTGCCGGCGGCTTTGATCCAAGTTCCAGTGGGGTTGAGCGTAGAATCGACTGTACCTTTCATGTTTTCTTCGTCTGTAATTGTACCAGTGAAGACAGCTTTTTTGATTGAGTTCAGTTGCAAGCCAGTATTAATATAGAATCCAAGTGTGTTATCTCCGCCACTCCATGAATTACCAGTTTGGCTATACGTTAAACCTTCTCCGCTATAAAAATTGCTTGGACTTGCAATTCCAGTTGCAACTATAGTATTATTCCCACTAACACCAATTTTTAAATCCGAGTCGGATGAAACACTAAATCCAATTTCCTCAACTTCGGTAACATTCGCTGCCGTAAACCAAGCGTATGTAGCGGTGGTGAGAGATGCAATCAAGACAACAACCATCACGACTGTTGAAATAATCAAACCTTTCTTTTTCATCGTTTTTCTCCTTATCGGAATAAAGCCCCTTTCTAAAAAACTTTATCCCTATATTTATTTTTTTGTTTGTTTTTGTTGTGTGGGCAGTTGTTTCGTTTCTCTCCCGGGAGATTGCCACGCTTGCGCTCGCAATGACACGTGGTGGTTTGTGTGCTGTACTTGCACTTTCCCTTATGTCATTATGAACGCAGTGAAGAATCCAGCCGTCAGGCGCAGTTCGCTCCGCTAGATTGCCACGTCGCAACATTCGTTGCTCCTCGCAATGACATAATGGTGGGACACCCACACCCGATTGTACGCTCCCGCGAGATTCCCACGGTCACTCCGTTCCCTCGGAATGACAAGGAATAAATGGAATACTCCACTTGCCAATCGGGGTGTAAAATTGCGGTTTTGTGCAAAAATCGTCGCTGTGGCAACTGCAACGCTCACAAGTGCGCATTGCCGAGAGCCACGCTAGGTTTTTGCACCTCTACCGCGCAGAGAATTTGTACTATCAGTTCAAGCACGGACAAGAACTCCTGCCACAACTTCGTCAAATTATCTGCTTGGTGGCTCGCTTTCGCTCGCTGTTTTCAATCGTTGCAACGATTTTTGCAAGAGCTTGTTTCGCCTGACGGCTAGATTCTTCACTACGTTCAGAATGACAATACGGAGTAGCATCCATTCTTCCTTGTCATG
>JAGAOA010000255.1 GCA_017623955.1 Opitutales bacterium | reverse complement strand
CACATGGAAATGGATTTGGGACTAGATTCGCTTGGTAAGATAGCAATGCAGTGTTTTATTCAAGAGAATTATGGCGTAAATGTTACTGAAAGAGATTTTGAAACATACCAAAATCTGCGTTCATTCTCTGCATTTGTTGAAAAAAATCGCGATACAGCGCTTGAAGGAGCACTCAAAAAAGTCTCTTGGGCAGACATAATTAACTCTAGCGCAAATATCGAGTTAAATAAACCTCATATTTTCCATTTTGCAACAATTTCTGCAATCAAGAACTTAACGAAGTTGTTGTATAAGGTTGAATATGTTGGAATGGATAACATACCAGAAAACACGCCTGTAATCATTGCGCCTAATCATCAATCATATATAGATGGAGTTCTAGCAGTTGGAACGTTATCGAAAACGCAACTTTATAAAACCTATTTCTTTGCAAAAATCAGAAGCTACATAAATGGTTGGTTCAGAAAGTTTGTAGACAAAAGTAATGTCATTATTATGGATATAAACGATAACGTAAAAAATTCCATAGGCAAACTTGCAAAAGCACTCAAAGAAGATAATAGCGTTGTAATCTTCCCCGAAGGTACAAGAACAAAAGATGGGGATATCGCTGAATTCAAATCTACATTTGCGATAATTTCAAAAGAAATGAAAATTCCGGTGATACCAGTATGTATAAGTGGAGCTTTTGAAAATATAAAAGTTGGCAAAACCTTGCCTGCATTCGGCTCAAAAATAAAAGTTCAATTCCTTCGACAAATGTTGCCAGAAGAAACAGATACATACGAAAGTTTTGCAAATAAAGTAAGGAATGAAATCGAAACTGTTCTAAATAAAGAAAGAAACGTATAATATAAATTGTTGACTAAAACAACGTAAAACAATTTAATTTATCGTTAGTAATTATAAATAATAAAAGGAAATGTTAGAAAAAATCTTAAATGTAAAAGGCAAAGGCGTATTCGTTCCAGGCAACGATATCGATACAGATAGAATTATTCCAGCACGCTTTATGGTGTGTGTTACTTTTGAAGGCTTGGGCAAATATGCTTTCTATGATGAACGTAAAAATGCCGATGGTTCAGATAAAGTGCATCCGCTTACAGATGCTAGAAAGCAAAATGCAAAAATCTTGCTTTCTGGTGCAAACTTTGGTTGTGGTTCATCACGCGAACACGCACCACAATCGTTGTGGCACTATGGATTTAGAGCAGTAGTAGCTGAAAGTTTTGCAGAAATTTTCTTTGGAAATTCAACAACATTGGGAATTCCTTGCGTGTGTGCAACCGCCGAAGATATTGCAAAAATTGCAGCAGTAATTGAAGAAAATCCAGAAATAGAAGTAGACGTTGATGTCAATAATATGAAAGTATCTGCAGGAGAAGTATCAATCAACTGTACAATTCCAGAGAATGCGCGCAATGCCTTGATATCTGGAACGTGGGATCCTATATCAGAACTTATCGAAGCAGAAACAACAACTGCCGAAACCGCAAAGAAACTGCCCTATTTCAATATTTAAATTATGGACTTCATCTTAGAGGGAGCAGGAATTTTCATATATCCGCTCGGACTTTGTTCGATTGCCGCGCTATTCATAATAATAGAGCGTTTAATCTCCTTAAGAGCGGGTAAAGTTATTCCCCATAGAATAGAAAAATCTCTTTACGATGGAATTCTTCCCGAAGTAGAAGGTAAATCTTCAGTAGGTAGAATTGTGGGCTTCTACAAATACTCTAATGCAGATGCCGAAGCCTTAAAAGCCTTTGCCCAATTAGAGATAACCAAACTCGATAGAGGAATGTTTGTGCTAGATATTGTAATTTCTGCCGCACCCTTGTTGGGATTGTTGGGTACAGTTGCTGGTCTTGTTGGAGTTTTTGCATCAGGAGATGCAATACCGTCGCCCGAGTCTATTTCAAAAGGAGTTGCGTTGGCATTATCAACAACGATATTGGGGTTGTCTATTGCAATTCCAGCAATTATAGCAAGTTCATTTTTGAATCGCCGTATAGATAAGCTTGCAGCACGTATGAATGTGTGCGTAGAACGTATGCTCAATATAAAAAAAT
>JAGAOA010000254.1 GCA_017623955.1 Opitutales bacterium | reverse complement strand
TGCTCAAGTATTTATTCCGACAGCAACGTTTAATTACGATGTAAATGGATTTTTCTCAAAGTGGTGCTTTGATATGCTCGATGAACAAAATGCACTTGGAGCGTATTCGCATGTTGCTCCAAGTGGTTGGGGAAACGGTTCTCCGGCATGGAGTGATGCTGGTGTAATTTGTCCATACGTAATCTACTTAGCTTACGGAAATAAAACTGTATTAGAGCAGAATTACGAAGGTATGAAGAAGTGGATAGCCTTCCAAAAGAACACATCAAAAAATTTAATACGTCCAGATATGGGATTTGGCGATTGGCTTCAGCCTTCGTCTACTAAAGGAGCTACATCAAAACTTTGGAAAGGTCAAACACCACGTTCCTTGATAGGTACTGCATATTTCTATAAAACTACACGTATTATGCAACGAGTTGCAAATGTACTTGGAAAAACTGATGATGAAAAATATTTTGCTGATTTGGCAGAAAAGATTTCTTCTGCCTTTGTCAAAGAATTTGTAAAGTCTGATGGCACAATAGCTACAAATACACAGACAGGCTATCTATTGGCACTCGATTTTGATATTTTACCTAAAAATTTGAAAACATCGGCATTCAATAAACTTCTCAAAAAGTTTGAAGCAGATAATTGGTATTTAGACACAGGTTTTGTTGGAACACCGTTGATTGCTCCAGTTTTAACCAAGTTTGGCAGACACGATATAGCAGAACGCATAGTGCTTAACGAAGGTTATCCATCTTGGATATATTCAATCAAGCAAGGTGCTACTACAATGTGGGAGCGTTGGAATAGTTATTCGCACGATAAAGGTTTTGGTATGGCTACAATGAATTCTTTTAATCACTATGCATACGGGGCAATCGGCGAGTGGCTTTACAGAAGTATCGGAGGTATTTGGTACGATGAAACTTCGCCTGCGTATAAGAATATAATTTTTGCTCCACAGCCCACAAAAAATATAACAATGGCTAACGTTTCATATAAAACTCCGTATGGTGTAGCTTCATCGGCGTGGAGCGTAATAAATAATAAAATGGTTTGGGATATAGTAATTCCAGCTAATTCTACCGGAACAATAGTTTTACCTACTAATGATGTAACATCAGCAAAGTTTGATGGTAAGTCCGTGTCATCTCTAACTCTTAATAATATCACTAGTGGATATCATAAAATAGAAATTTCAAAAGTTAAATAAGATGAAAATAGTTTGTACTGGAGCAACTGGTTTAATTGGTTATAATTTTGTAAAAGCTGCCGCGGAAGCAGGGCATTCCGTTGTTGCAGTTTGTGGTAAAAATAAATTAGAATCGATAAATAACGTAGAGTCGTATTCTATTGATTTATCTAAACCCGATGGAATACAGCGTCTAGTTTTGGATGTCTTTCCCGATATGATTGTCAACTGTGCAGCAGTTGCAAGTCCAGTAGATGTAGATAAAAATCCAGAGCTTGCAAACCGTTTAAATACAGAGTTAGCCGAAGAGCTTGCACAACTTGCTTATCATGTCGGAGAGAGATTTATACATCTTTCTACTGATATGGTTTTCGATGG
>JAGAOA010000253.1 GCA_017623955.1 Opitutales bacterium | reverse complement strand
TGTTATATCTTCGTAAGGAGCTACTCCGATATCAGCAATATGCCAACGCGGATACATTCGATACATTCCACCTGCTACTTCAACATTTACATTGAACTCAAAACGCATTCCATCTATTACTCCAATAAAGGTTTCAGCTGGCGTTTTCATTGCGTAATAAGGCAAATACATATACTGCTTGGGAGCTTTATATAGACCATTATCTTTGTTAAAATATCCCATTAAACCACGGTTTAAAAGCCAAAACCCATCATTGCCCTTTTCTGCTACTGCATTATCGGCAAAAACATCAAGATACTTGCAATCGGCTGGGATGCTCTTTTTCAATATTTTTAAACGCGTTGTTGTTTCGTTTAGTCGCTCAGTTGGAAGTGTTGTTGATACCTCACGACCATCTTTTAGAGTCAACGTAACTGTAACGGACTCGATAGCTGAAGCAAGCGTTACACAAAAAAAAGACGATACAATTAAACTTGTTTTTAAAATTTTGTTTACTAGGTTTTTCATTGTTTTAAATTATTTTTTAATCAAACGAAAATCTTTTGCGGGAACTTCTACGCCAGCAAAAATATATGTTGTGTCTGTTTTATTAACCACAATCTTTTCGCCGTTTGCATACGATATAACAAAAACATCTTTTGCAACTTCTTTGTGCGATAACATTTCTTCAAGCATAAGATGACGCAATTTCATATATTGGTCATAAGCTTTTTTGATATGCATCAAATTTGAATCAGTCACACTGTAATATATCGGACGCCCACCGAACTCTACCAACACAAGATTACTATCTTGATTTAACACGCCTTGTGTAATTTTGTCGGTATTATTCAATACGATATCGTGATAAACTAATTCCCAGAATGGAACAAATTTATCAACAAACTGCATACCCTTGCCTTTATATACGTACTTAGCACGCATTGGCGCAGTTACATAATTGATATAATCAACTTTATCTATTATATGATCAAAACCACATTCCGAAGCAAAACCACCAAATAAATCACGACACATTTGTGCAATTTTATCTTGAATTTCAGCCATCTGCTTGCGATTACCAGCATGATTTGGATCGCAACAACGATAAGGATATACTGCTGTAAATACATCGATGTAGTGAGCCCCACGCAAGCCGAGAGCAGCAAGTTTTGGAAGGTCGCGCTTTATGTATTTTTCGTAAGCATTTGCCAAGCACAAATTGTATGCTTTACCACCACTCCACGCACCATTGAGTTCAAGTTTGCCATCGGGCGACTTACTGATGTTATCGGGCGACCAGTCTGGCGAACATGTAAATGCATCGGTATAGTTGCTATGACCATCAATTATATAGCCCAATTTTTTACCTTCAGCCAAATATTTCTTGAATTCTTCTTCACCTCCCGACTCTTTACAAATTGGGAATGTTGTTGGACAACGACCATCATAACCACCGTCTTGGAAACCTGATGCACAAATGAAGATGTCGTCTAAACCAATAGCTTTCATTTTGTGCATCATAGCAATACCCGAACTATAATGTCTTGAAACAGGTGCACGTTCTTCTCTATCAGCTGTTATACCATTTTTTTCATCAACCCAAGGTTTTGTTCCACGTTGATAGAAGTTAACACTATCTTTTTTGCGATTAAAATGCTTGCGAGCAAAATCCATTCTCACTGGGAACGACTTTGCAACCTGCTCTAACAATGGCTGTGTTTTAAAACGTTCTTTTATGGGTTTAATTTTTGGATTTTGTGTAAAACGATGCTTTCTATAAACCTTAGCCATTTCATTGTAGTCGGCATCTTTTGGCAATGTATAGTATGTTATAACAATGTCTTCATACGGAGCAAAACCGATATCCGAAATATACCAACGTGGATACATTTTATAAACACCATCAACAACTTCAACATTTACGTTGAACTCGAAACGCATACCGTCAATTACTGCAATAAAGTTTTCTTGAGGCGACTTCATTGCGTAATATGGCAAATACATATATTTTTTAGATGCAGAGAACTTACCATTATCTTTGTTGAAGTACCCCATCAACCCTCTATTCATCAGCCAAAAGCCATCCTGCCCTTTTTCAGCAACAGCGTTGTCGGCAAATATCTCGATATATTTGCAATCGGCTGGAATATCTTTGGCGAGAATTTTTATCTGAGTTGTGTTATCGGCTATTTTTGTAGTGTTTACTACATTAGAAACAACACGATTATCATTTAAGACCATACATACAGTAGCCGATTCGATAGCATTTGTAATAAATGGAACTAGCATTAAAAACAATACTGCTCCCCTACTCATCATTTTGATAATTTTGTTCTTCATAATAAAATCAGTTTAGTTATAAAGACATTATCACATTAAATTCAGAAGCTTTCAAGCCTATATTTTTACATCATCATAAAATTAAAAACGAGATATTTTTATATTTTTTGCACCTACTATATCTAATTTATTATATCCCCACGGAAAATGATATTTTAACGAACCATTCAACCTATTTTGTGGATCATATACAAAATACTCAAGTTGCGAAATTTCTGGTAAAATATTTCTGCCCGACTCTACATTAACACAATCTATCTTTATATAACACTTTGCCGACCGATGCCCAAAAAGTTTATTTGGAGCCGCCACAATAATACGTTTATTGTGCTGAGCAACTACATGTGTTATCATACTAACGTGAGTGCAATCATGAAAAACAATAGCGTTTTCACAATTATGAACATACAAATAATCTGCCTGAATATGCTCGCCCATAACAAAACCATATTTAAAACCTTGAACAGCTACATTACGCAATACGTTATTATCATTTTGATCGCCAGAAGTCATCAGACCAACCGTATGACAAGGATTCTCCTGAAGACTTTTCCCCAAGAATGTATCACCAACATTGTCGTCTAAACAAAATTGACTATCTTGTATATTCACCCGCGAAACATTTTGCAAGTTTACTGCCGATTGCGTTGGATACATTTTTTCTTTGTTTAATTTAACACGAAATTCTAAATTTTTTATGCTAACTTGCGATACGCTAAATTTTCCATTACACGTTGTCCCCTCTGGTGCAGATAATATTGCATACGGCCGTTTTGTAAAATCGTGTTCTTCTGGAGCATCCCAATCCGAAAACAAAAACGTATTGTTTTTTGTCATAGTACCAAATTTTGTAGGCGAAAAAATCTTACTACAATTTTTGGGCCTTACCTGATACGAATACAACATCTTACAAGGCATTTCACCCTCAAAGGAAATATTTAACGCCAAATCAGCTGGTATGTATAATTGAGCTCTACATGGCTTTCCATCTACATATTCTTTAGCGGGGGAACCTATTCTATAACCATTAGGCGTATACGGGAAATATATATTTCCGCCACCACGCTTTGCAATGAAATTTATGGCACTTTGGATAGCTAGAGTATCATCAGTAACTCCATCGCCTTTAGCTCCAAAATCTATAACATTTATGCCATATCGACAATCATATTGCTTGCAATTTGTACAACTGCAAAACAAAACTAAAAAAAATAAAGTTAGACAACGCAGAATCATGAATAAATCTTAACACAACAAATAGTCATGTCAAGTACATCTACAAATACCTTCAACGATAAATTACTATATTTTTATAGAAAGGCTTGCCCTACCCAACTTAAATACGCTAGCATATATTTACTTTGAATATAAAAACCACAATAAAACTAATAATAAAAAACCTTGCAAACCTGCTTTTTCCAAGAGTTTGCGCAAGCTGTGGAGCAATTGCATTTAAGTGAAGATTTAACACAATTTGTCCTGATTGCGCAAAAAATATAACATTTAACACTGGCGGAAGATGTCTACAATGTGGAGAAATACTAGGTGCAAACAATATGCCAAACATTACAAAGTGTCCCAAATGTGCTGAGATGAACATAGCCTACAAAGAGGTTCTATGCACAACCGTTTTCAGTGGAACCATTGTCGATGCAATACACGCACTTAAATACAAAAACGCACCATATATTGCTAAAGATTTAGCACAAATTGCCCTGCTCCACCCAGAAACAAAAGCTTTTTTACAAGACGCAACACTAGTTGCCGTACCTCTTTCAATCTCTAGAAAAGCAAAACGAGGATACAATCAAGCTGAAGAAATCGCACTAGAAATTATAAAACGCACAAAACATTTAAACATACAACATGCAAAACTTTTAAGAAGAACTAGAAGCACATCAACACAAACAAAGCTCGACAGAAGTCAAAGAATGCAAAATGTTGCAAAAGCATTCACACCAACATCACTATGCGGAAACTTTGATAAAAACAGAAAAATTGTAATAATAGATGATGTTATAACAACAGCATCTACTATAAATGAATGTGCAAAGGTTTTAAAGAAAATTGGGTTTAAAAATATCTACGCTTTTTCTATTGCAAAACGAGTATAAGAAATCAAATGTTCCACGTGGAACATTCAGCCCAAAAAAACACAAAAAAATAGCAAAACGTCAAAAAACGCCAAATTTTACCGTTTTTTGACATTTTAGGGTAAAAATCAACCCATCGCACTAACTAGGATATAAAAATCGATTTTAGAGGCATTTTTGGCGGTCTATTTTTTCGCAACATTTGAAAAAAATCAAAATAAAGGCGAACCGCCAATAAGTTCGCCAAAAAAAAAGAATAAATTTTCAATTTCTCAACCAAGAAGCGATTTAAGATAAACAATCAACACTCCAACATCAGCAGGAGACACCCCCGAAATTCGAGATGCCTGACCAACCGTCATTGGGGCGAAAGCTTTCAACTTTTGAGAAGCCTCAATTCGCAACCCCTTAACCATAGAGTAATCTATATTTTGCGGAATCTTTATACTTTCATAATTACGAGATTTCTCAATTTGTCGCAAATCGCGATCAAGATAACCCCTATATATAACACGATATAGAATTTCCTCTCTAGTAGAATCAGGCAAACAAAGAAAGTCTATCGGCAAGGATTTCAAAGCCGAATCCCCATCGCGTCGCAACAACAAAGACTCTTTTCCACACTCAAAACGCTCAACATACTCAGCAATAACAGCATTCTTCTTTTCAATAGCACTCTTGCGAGCAAGGGAGAGCAACCCTAGAGAAGACGCAGCATCAAACAAACGCATTTCAGCACTTGAATGATTGAGCAACAACCTATATTCAGCGCGAGACGTAAACATTCTATAAGGTTCTTTTG
>JAGAOA010000252.1 GCA_017623955.1 Opitutales bacterium | reverse complement strand
GTCGTTTGTAAATATAACTTCCCACGACTTCCCCAGTGTGTCCATTGCAGAACACAAGCGTGCAAACAAAGGTTTTAAATTTTCTTCTTCATTATATACGGGGATAATTACTGATACGTCCATTTTTTGCAAGCGTGGAGGCTATTGTGGAATTTCTATTAGATTGAAAATGTTAGAATCCAAAGCGTGGTAGATTACGCATTTGAACTTTTGGACCAGTCATTGTGTTTTCTTCGAGGCAACCCTTGAATGCAACGCACGAAAGCACAACCGAACGTTTCATCAATATCGCACCTGGTTGCAACACTGCATTGCATCCTGCTTCAGCATATTCAGCGATCATTGCACCAAGCTTACGCATATTCGAGTCTATCCTACCTTCTGGAAGATTCAAAATTACATTCTTGCGGTCGAGTCGCAAATTTGCACAGATAACGCCAGCCCCAAGGTGAGCTTTTGTGCCGAGAACTGAATCGCCAACATAGTTATAGTGTGGTGTCTCGACCTTATCCATAAGCATACTATTTTTGTACTCGCAAGAATTGCCCAGTACACAACCTTCGCCCACGATAACATTTCCTCTGATAAAGCATCCTATACGAATCTCTGTTTTTGCACCAATCCAAGCTGGACCTTTGATATGTGCGTATGGGGGGAGCGAAACTGACGGATGAATATAAACGTCGCCTTCTATTTGAACACCAGCTGGAATATCTTTTTTTGATTCCAACTTTGAGAAATCTACTGATGCCAGTGCTTCTTTTATATTGCCGACCCATTCCCATGGTGCCATTTCTGGAGAGAAAAATTCTGAAAATCTTTCGAGCGAAGTCGGTAAGTCAAATAAATCGTATGCCTTCATTATGGGGTTTAATTATTGATTATTTATTGTAAAATAACAACTATTTTTTGCATTATTTTGACATAAAAAAACTATGCAATTTTATTGAGAGATTATTAATAGATTTTGTGTAAATTTTAGCTTTTTTAAAACACAAAAAAAAGCATCGGATTTACCGATGCTTTTGTTTTTTTATAAATTTTTTAATCTGCTTCTGCAAATGAGACTTGTTTGATACCTGCTGCCGCACATGCGTCGAGTACTGAAATTGACGCTTGGTGTGGCGAGTCAGCATCAGGGAAGATTGTGACAACTGTCGCAATTCCGCTTCTGTCCGCACTTTGACGGAGTCTTGTCATTGTCGACGTCAAGTCTTTGAATTGCAAATCTCCTGGTTTATCGATTGGAGCTCCGTTAAGGAAGATACTTCCGTCTGGTGCAATATCGATACTCAATTCATTGGGGAGTGTCGCATTTGCTGATGGTGCAGTGTTAGCTGGCAACGAGAACAACAAATCGGCTTCTTGTTGAATTGGCAGGTACATAAAGTAAATGAGCAAAAGGAAGACAACGTCAATCATAGACGTCATATCGAATTTATCTTCCGACTCTAAAACTGAATTAGTTCTTGCCATTTTTATTAGTCCTTCAATGTTCCAAAGAGAATGTTAAAAACACCTGCTTCGGCACAAGTTTTCAAGAGATCATTGACATATTTGTGTGGCGTATTTGCATCGGCACGGATGTACGCACCTTTAAAGCCTTCACGCTGATTGCGTGCTTCTAACGCCAACTTTATCTGTGGCAGATCAGATTTAAATGCGCCCAAAAAGTATGTTCCGTTTTCTGCAATCGACAAGAATTGTCTGTCGCCTACATCTTCTGGAACTTTTGCTTCGGGAGCAATCGGCATCTTGACCTGCACAAGTTCTGCCGAAGCATAACTTGTGACTGTCATAAAGAAAGTGATGAGAAGGAACACGACGTCAATCATAGGCGTCATTTCAAAGTTTCCATCGTCATCAGCTGGTTTCCAAACTTTCATAAAAAGTTTCCGACGTAAGATTTTTATCTATTATTCTTGTGTTTCAGCTGGTGCTTCTTCAACTGGTGCTTCTTCTGCAGGAGCTTCTTCTGCTTCTACTTCTTGTGGACCATACTTGATTGCAACCTTCATTGTGTAAACGAGATCACCAATGATACGTGATGAACTTGAGATATTCTTACCATAGCTTTGTTTAAAGAGATCGGAAGAGC
>JAGAOA010000251.1 GCA_017623955.1 Opitutales bacterium | reverse complement strand
GGGTATACTCCGTTTTCATTATAATCAGAAACTTCATACGAGTTTACTTCGCTAGGACTAGATAGGAACATAAAATCAATACGTTTGGCATCTTTACTCCCTTTTTGTGTATGCCCTTTAAACGCATTGAAAGTATGTGGCATATTGATGGGTTCTCTCTTTGAAATATCTCGAGCATCTAATATTCCTTGCTGAGATTTTATATATCTTATAACTTTAGAATCATCGCCACTGTTGAAGTCTCCCACCAAGAAGTATGGAGCTCCATTTGTGGTTTTGCTTATGATGTCCATCAAATATTTAGCTTGTTCTGGTTTTGCTTTTTTACCTCTATGGTCGAGATGTGTAGAAAATACATAGAATATTTTACCAGTCTTATTATCGGAGAATTTTCCGTAGTTTACTGTACGTGGTTCGGCTGACTCTAGAATTTTAGTTTTTTCTTTAGGTGTAGGTGCTAACCACAATGTAGCATTTTCATGAAGTTTATATTTGCTTTTTTTGTAGAGGATTAAGTTTATTACGCGTCCGTCTTTTTTACCTAGAGAACTTTCGCCAAAGTATGCGTAGTCGGGTAGTAGTTCGTTGAAAGCTGGAAATTGTTTTACTGCTGATTCCTGAGTGCCTATTATATCTATGTCGTATTTTCTGATGAAGTTTGCAACGATGTTCTTACGATGTTCCCAGTTGCGAGTTCCTTTGTCTTTTTTTATTACCCCACGCAGATTGAATGAACATGCACGCATTTCTATGGCAGGATTCTTTTTTACAACATCTCCTTCTGATGAACATGATATAAATGTAAATGCAAGAAATGATATTAATACTAACGGAAATATTTTATATAAGCGTTCCATAATTAAAAAACTATAATATCTTCTATCTTAATCAAGTTTTTATTCTAAGAAATTGCTAGTTTTGTAAATACATAAAAAACTTGACACAAAAAAAGTTTTCTAAAAAAATATCAACGTTCAATTTTTTAAGCTTAAAAATAAATAACAAACAAAATCAAAAACAATGGACAATTCTACTGATATCGCATCGGTTTCTGTCGCAGAAAGATTAAATAAAAAACCCTCTGAACTCACAAAGAAAGATATTATCGAATTTGTGAAGAATGAAAATATCCGCCACGTGAATTTTATGTATCCAGCTGGCGATGGGCGTCTAAAAACGCTAAATTTCGTAGTTTACGACTTAGATTATCTTGATGAAATTTTGACATGTGGCGAACGTGTTGACGGCTCTAGTTTGTTTTCGTTTGTAGAAGCAAGCAGTAGTGATTTATATGTAGTTCCACGTTTTAGAACTGCATTTATTGATCCAATTTCAGAAATTCCAACATTGGTTTTCCTTTGTTCATTCTTCAATAAGGATGGTCAACCTCTTGAAAGTTCTCCTGAGTACGTTTTGAGTAAGGCTTGCAAAGCTTTCAACGAAACAACAGGTTTAGAGTTCCAAGCAATGGGCGAGCTTGAATATTATGTAATTGCCGATGAAGAAAAAGCTTTCCCAACTCCAAATCAACGTGGGTATCATGAGTCGGCTCCATTCACAAAGTTTGGCGAATTCCGTCAGCTCTGTATGCAGTACATTGCACAGACGGGTGGCAAAATTAAATATGGTCACTCTGAAGTAGGCAATTTTACTTTAAATGGTAAGATTTATGAACAAAATGAAATTGAGTTTCTACCATGTGATGCTCAAAGTGCAGTTGAACAACTAATGCTTGCCAAGTGGATTATTAGAAACTTGGCTTATCAATTTGGCTATGATTTGACATTTGCACCAAAGATTACAACAGGTAAGGCTGGAAGTGGTTTGCACGTTCATATGCGTGTAATGAAAGACGGTAAAAACGTTATGCTTGAAAATGGAGTACTTTCTGATTATGCTCGCAAGATGATTGCGGGTGTTCTTGAAATGGCTCCATCAATCACAGCTTTTGGTAACACAAATCCAACAAGTTATTTCCGCCTTGTTCCACATCAAGAAGCTCCTACTAACATTTGTTGGGGTGATAGAAATCGCTCGACGCTTGTTCGTGTCCCTCTCGGTTGGACTGGTAGCACTAATATGAGTGCATTGGTAAATCCTCTCGAAAGTGCAAATACATACGATACAAAGCAAAAACAGACTGTTGAAATTCGCTCGGCAGATGGTTCTGCAAATATCTACTTATTGTTCGCAAGCTTAGCTGTTGCTGCAAGATATGGTTTTGAATTGGCAAATGCGTTAGAAATTGCAAAGAATACATACGTTGATGTAAATATTCATAAGGATGAAAATAAGAACGTTTTAGATTCGCTAAAAGCTTTGCCAGATAGTTGCAGTGCATCGGCTGAATGTTTAGCAAAACAACGTGAAGTTTACGAAGCTAAGGGTGTATTTACTCCTGCAATGATTGATGGAATTATGAAATCGCTTGCATCTTTCAACGATGCTTCGTTGCGTGCTGAAATTGGAAATAATGAGCAAGCTATTTTAGACTTGGTTGAAACTTATTTCCACTGTGGTTAATAAGTAATCAGTTTAGACTATACAAATTTTAACCTCCGTGCTTTCGGAGGTTATTTTTTTAACGAATATCAGTTAAATTACATTGACAATAATTTTGGTTTAAATGTATATATATCTGATATATCACTTGAAATTATGATAAATAAAGCTATAAAATTGATTGTTTTACTTGTATTGGTACTTATTGTTTCATGTAAAAACAATTTACCTGAGGTGCATAGCGTATCAGATATTTCTACAATGTCTTTATATAAGAAGTATTCTGATAAGCTAAAATTAGCATTTGATTTCATTGAAAAAAATGGGATTGATGGTTTAAAGAAAATGTCGGGAAGGGTGAATATTTCAGGGAATGATGTTTTTGCAAATATTTCAGATATAAAACTTACTCCGATTTCTGATAAACTTACGTTTGAAGCTCACAATAAATTTATAGATATACATTTAATTCTTGAAGGTGAAGAAATCATAGGGATAAAAAATCGTAAAGAATGTAAAAATTTATATTCAGATAAACTTGCAGAAAATGATTATATTTTATTTAAAGAAACACCTACATCGCTTTTAAAGCTAAGCGCTGGTAAATACATTGTACTTTTCCCAAAAGACGCTCATGCTCCTTCTCTAGGAAATGGGAATGTTCGCAAGTGTGTAATAAAAGTTGTTGTAGATTAGAATGTCTTAATAGGTCATTTTTGGGAGTTGACATAGACTATAATATGATTTTACTTGCTAATTGTCTACAAAGTTAACAACAGGAGTATATGATGAGATTTTTTACTATTATTGCTTTAATTACTATTTCACTATCATTATTCGGTTCAAGAAAAGATACGTTTTTTGCATATCGTTCGTTTTGGCCAGAAACTGCTGCAATGCGTCAATTCGCAGAAGCGGGGATTGATACTTATGCGGTTATGCCATCAAATTCATTTAATACATTGGGCGAACCATATTGTAAGTTTCCTCCATTTTGGGTGTGGGATGAAACGTATCTTTGGGGGGTTGTAGATGAACAGTTTGACCTTGTCATTCGTCAAAATGAAAAAGCAAAATTCATTGTCATGATTGATGTAAATAGTCCTATTTGGTTAGCACGCCGAATAGATAGAAGATATGGTATGGGAGGCGATAGTTACAACGAGCCTTCAAATTCGCTCTGTATGAAAGAATGGCGTGAATTAACTGAAAAAATGATTAAAGCGTATGTTACCCACATGGAAGAACGCTATGGTGATAGAGTTGTTTCCTATATGATTGCAGGTGGTGGTACAAGTGAGTGGTATTGTCTTTCTCAGGGCAGAGCAACAATGCAAAAAGAACAAGCATGGGAAAAATGGCTGAAAGATAAAAATTTGCCCAACTGGGAAATTCCAACACATAAGCAAATTAGAAGTCCTAAGTATAGAAATCTCTATTTTGATCCTAAAACACAACAGCACAATATTGAATACAGACGCTTTACAGAACATGTTATATCACAAGGCGTAGAAGATTTGCAAAAAATTGTCAGAGATATTGTTGGCGACAAAAAACAAATTGGTGCTTTCTGTGGATTTATTCCTGTAAGTTTGAGCGGGAAATTAGATAATCGTATGACGTTTTCTTCGCCAACTTCTGACTTCGTTGGTAGTCCAGGTGGATATGACAATCGCTATCTTGGCGAAGGCGGTGGTGCAAATGCTCCGATTAAATCTGTACAAATCCGAGGTAAACATTACTTCCAAGAAATAGATCACAGAACACATACTTACAATGCAGACTTATCGCCTTACATTAAAATTGCAATGGGGCCTCACTTTAAGGGTGCAAAAAATCAAGCTGAATCTAGTGCTATTTTAAAGCGAGAATTTTCGCACGCAATAATTTGGCAAAATTCGCTTTGGTGTTTTGATATGTGGGGAGGAATTTTCAGAACTCCAGAAACGATGGAAGTTGTGAAAAAATCTCATCAACTTTGGCAAAAACATAAAAATGACAACTTGCCAGTCAAAGCTGAAATTGTATGTATTATCGATCCTGATAGTTGTTATTATAGAAGATTCATAGACTATACACACATTAAGAAAGCAGTATCTATGGTTGGGGCTCCATACGAATCTATTTTCTTTGATGACATCGAAAAAGTAGACTTTTCTAAATACAAAATGGTAATATTCCCACATTCATTTGAAATTACCCCGAAGAAAAAAGCTATCTTAGATAAATATGTATTCAAAGATAACAAAACAATTATAACTATGGGTGGTTTTGGAATAACCGATGGGATTGATATTGATGAATCGAGAATTGTAAAACTTGTAGGTTTCCCGTACGTAAAATCAAAAGATATAAAAATAAAACAAATGGGGAATTGGAAAAGTATCTATAATTCAAGCATCAGCGTTTTTAACAAAAAAAATCTTAAAGAATTTGCTAAAGATGCAGGTGTGCATATGTATGTAAATTCAACATCACCTGTATATGCAAACGACAAACTAATTTCGGTTCATACAGCTGATGGTGGGAAAGAAACTATATATTTGCCAAGAAAAGTAAAACAAGTTAAAGAGTTGTATTCAGATAAAATCGTTGCTGAAAATACCGACAAATTTGAATACGAATTTAAAAAACCAGATACAGCACTTTTTGAGCTGATAGACTAACACTTATAAATATTTATGGGATAGATTTTACTTTAGAAATCTAAAGTAAAAAAGAAAATGCGAACTGTGTCCAACACAGTTTGCATTTTTTTGCAAATGCTTATATAAATTTAAAATTAAACAAAAAGAAGATTACCTGTGCGACAATCTTCTTCTTTGTTTAACTTACAAGCTCTTTCTACTTATTTTGCAGTTGGACGAAATACATTTGAAATTGCATTCAAGAAACCATAACCATTTTCTGTATCAGGTTCAATGTATGCACCTTCTGTCCATTCATTGAGTGCATTTATCAATATCAGCTTAGGCTTATTTGGTGCAATGTTTTTATCTGCCCAATCTTTTGCCTTACGCAAGAAATACTCAAAACGCTCTGGCGTATTGTTGAGTGCCACTGGCGTATAGACATCGGCTGGGAAACGTGGATTTGTATCCCATCCACACGTTACATTTGGATAATATTGATATTGGCTGAAACGCTTTACTTGTTCATCCAATTTCTTATATGCTTTTTCGCCCCATTCTTTATAATCCATATCTGGTCTGTTTGAGTAATCCAAATAATATGAACCAGAGAATGGTTCAAGGCTCAACCAGTTATAGAAGAATGCTCCATCGTAACCAAGTTTATTGAAAACTTCTGGCTTCATACGGAGTCCCGATCCATTACCTTGGAACTCGATCCCTGAAAATCCAGCATCGATTGCCTTTTGTTCAAAGTATTTGAAAGCTTCTGCAGCAGCTTCGGTACTACCAAAGTATCTTGCTGTGTCGCAAGGCAGGAACATTTGGAATACTGGTTTACCGTTAATTTTATAGTAATTTTGCTTTTTGAAAAATTCTATCCAACGTGGAACTAAAACGTTTTTAAATTCGTCAAGCGAAACTCTTGCTTTTGCTCGAGTATTACGATAACCTTTCGGATCTCGACATTTATAGCGAACAGTTTTATCCCAAAGGTCATCAACATCATGATTTGCCCACATGATAGCGAATTTCATTCTATAACTATTTGGAGCTTTTAAGAATGCTTGTAAGCCACCTTCCAAGAATGGCGCGTTGTCATACCAATACCAGTCGTAAATCATAACGTTAACACCAGCAGCTAAGCATGCATCGATTTTACGAGCTATTACAACTGGATTGTCTTCTGGTTCGTAGCCCCAAAGAGGGTCGAGAGGTTGCTTATGCCAAGGACGTTTTTTTTCGGCTTCTTTAACAAATTCCCATTCGCCAATTCCTTTTTTGAAAAGGTCGTATTTTTTCCAATCTGCCGATGGTTGAAATGCTGGCCACACATACACAGCAACGTCGTATTCTGCACCTGTATTAGATACAGGCTGTTTTACTTCGCATATTTTTGAACTATTGCACCCAAAAAGAAATACAGGCAACAATAGTAATATTAAACGGATTACTTTATTTATGATATATTTTTTCATTTTTTAACTTTCTATATTATAATTTAAAGATTCTTTTTCATATTTTCAATTGATGCATTCCAATCATCTTTTACAAAAATTGTTTCACAAGGGATTTTCATATCATCACATTTTTCTTTGAATTTAATACAAAATGCAGATGCGTGAGTTGGGTCTTTTACTTTTTGGTTCACACATGGCTTGTACTTATTGAAAATATAAAATTTTGTTTTGTTTTTTTCTGGAGACAACAATGCATATGGAGAGTATTCATTTATTGTACTCAATATTGAGTTACGCTTTTTTACAAATTCGTTAAACCCTCCCAAATTAAATGCATGTGCACCATATTTTGAATTTGGTATCCATTCTCGCATTTGCACAGGATCAAGAGATGTTTGTGGAACAATTACTGAAACCATCTTAACTTTTGGAATTATCCTTCCACTATCTAATTTCTTGCCAGCATTTAGTGCAATCCAAAGCGAAGAACAAGCTCCAGCAGAACCTCCAGTAAGTGAAATTCTTGAAGTATCGACGCCTAACTCCTGTGCCTTTTCTACAATCAAAGCTAATGCGTTTGCACAATCTTGCATCGGAGCTTTAACTGGAGGATAAACTTTGTGTTTAACTTCTTGCGTAAAGCGATATGAAACTGCAGCTATATTAAAACCATAATCGCGTAGTTTAAACAACTTAATCAATCTCGCATCAAGATTGCTATTATGAGTCCAACCACCACCGTGGTAATATACTATTGTTGGAGCAAGTTTTTTACCATTCTTTGCTTTCCAGAAATCTATGGAATTTTTGCCGTAGGTGGCATATTTTAAGTGGACATCAGGTTGAGGTAATTCGCAAAGTTTATTGCGTATATATGTCGTTGCAAAGGTGAGAGTTTTTCTATTCGGTGTGAAAACTCGATTTATCGCACGCAAAAAATTCATCCCTTCTATGTATTCGGGGAATACAGCATTGCCATAACTCCAGTTATTCCACGCACTGATGATAACAGCGGGGAGTGAATTTGTTTTTATATGAGACTTTGCAGACAATAAAAGTTTTTCAAATTTATCTGATGTATTGTTTACAACAATTGGACAATACGTCGATTTTATAGTTTTATTAAGTGGTGTTGCGTCGTAACCTTGTGTTATAGTTGGAATATTGGGCAATGATGATGTTAACATTCCTTTCCAAATTTTTTCCGATGCTTTCATAATTTCAGAATAATCGAAAAGGATATCTTTTTTAGTAATTTTTTCGTCATAACATTCAGTATCAATTGGTGAAACGCTACAAACAAATGTGCTTGAAAATCCAGCTTGAGCTAACTTTTCAGCTTCGTTTTTCGATCTACAATTGCCTGCCCAATGTATTTTTGTAAGATTGGCCTTTTGTAGTTTTGCGTTTATTTTACCAAAGAGGCGTTTCGTCTTTTCAACTCCACCAAGTTGAGTTATAAGAGTATTAGGAGATGTGAGCGAAACATAAAACTCATCTTTTATTTTCCAATAATTTGGTTTGTTAAAATAGTTATTTATAAAATGGTCTATTGCATTCAATACATCCTGTTCAGAAGTCTTGATGTTTTGATTTTCCCACATTACCGCAAACTTCATTTTTTCGTTATTAGGGGCTTTTAGAAATCCTTGTTCAATGACACCTTTCTTTTCTTGAACGCCCTTATTCCAATGCCAACTAAAAATAAAAACATCGATACCATTATTTTTAGCTAAATCTATTTCCAATGAAATATGTTTTGGATTTACACTATTTGGATAGTTTAAATACGGACGTTTGGGTTGAAGATGTCCTTTGAAGATTGGCTTCGCATCTTTAATGATAGCCCAATTAGTCCACTCTTGATGTTCTGATTTGTTTTCAATCAGATTAGAATGGCAATGTGGATAATAGATTGTTGCTACATCAATAGCTGTTGCAAACAATCCATTACAAATAAATGAGAATAAGAATATTAATAATTTTTTCATAAATTACTTTATAATTTTTACAAAGAACGTATCGCCTCTCTTTGCTATTTTTGAGAATGTTTTTGTTCCTAATTTCTCGCCCGTCATAACATCGACGATATCTTTGTCTTCTTTGATAGTGAATGTTATTTTACGCGTCTGTCCTTCGGGGATATCAGTAGGTGTTATGCTGAAGTAAGTGCCGTTTGTGTAAACTGCGGCAGGAACATCGGTATATTGATGTATTCCAGCAATTCTTGCCATTTCGTTGTACATTGCTGTTGGCAATGGTCCAAAACCACAATAAAGTTTTTTACCACGCAAAACAAAAGCAGGTTTTCCATTTGCGTATGTTGCATAAACTTTGTCGCCTTTTTTGAGCTTCGGTGAAAACAATGGATTTGGCAAAATAAACTTTGCTTTATTGCTGAAACTATTTGGCAAGCCAATTTGCTTACCGAGTTCAGTTGCGTACATTATAGTCTTTGTCTTTCCATCTTGAATGTTTTCCATTTCAAAGCCAGTGATATCTTTCATTGTTTCAAGAGAGAATTTTTGATTGTCAATGTCGATGTATCCACTTGCCCAAATAAAAATAGATGGATTTTTTTCGGCACGTTTTTTAATTGCGTCTCGTTGTTTTTTGGTAAGAGCGTAAGCAACAGTGTAAACATCAAGTTTAGAATTTAGGGGCTTACCAAACAAGACATCATCTAACATATAATGACCAAAAGTTAAACCACTTCTATTGAGGTCGGCTCTTGCTCCACTAAATCCACCCGAGGTTGTGGCATAGCGTGATGTGTTGTTCCCTGCACAATAAAGAGCCGATGTTTCATCAAATATAAGAGCAATATCATTTTCATATTGCATTCCATTTTTTATGATGTCTGTTTCAGAATCTTTTAAGGCAACTTTCAATTTCCAGAGTTCTGCATCGTTAAACCAGCCAGTCCCTCCTAAATCCATCCACCAAGTCGCAATATTTCTGACGATATCGTGCGTCATATTTCGAGTTAAAACTTGAAGCGTTTTTTCGCGAGTATTTAATGCTTGGTCGAAAGCTGGGAACGTTAACGAATTAGATGAAATGTGTGTTGATGTATCGTCCTCATCAATCCAGATTTTCCCAGCACGAGAAATTGTCTCGGTAACTGTTACAACGGTTTTTCCTAAGCCGTATTTTCTGTCGAAATACGAAATCGGTGCACACAGAGCATGAACTTTTTTGTTCTTCAAAATTCTACTTAATTTTGCGTGTCCCGAATTTGCGAATCCGTGATACTGTCCAGCGAGGTCAGCACAATAGCCATAGAAAACTACACAAAGCTTGTTTGGAACTTTTTCGTTGATGACATCAACTAAACACTCAATCATATCAACCATTTCATCGTTCCAAAAGTTGTTAAAATCAATCATGCGGTTATTTGTTTGTGGATTGATTAACCAACGTGTAGCCTCGCGTTCTCTTTTAGACGGAATTTTATCGGTTGCTCTTTGTACATTAGGTGTGTTCCATGCTTTTTGCAAATCAGTATCACTTGCGTATTTTTTCAAAAGCCATCTGTTCCATGCTTGTTGTGTAGATTTATCATATCCTGACAATTTTGGACCATGAGAATCGCCATAAAACCATTCGCAAGAATTTCCACCACCAGGGTGATACCCTATGATGTTTTTGCCATAATGCTGTTCGGCAAAATCTATAATCATACGCAACGCTTTCTGCGACTGCTCCCTAAATTTTAAAGATGATATAGAAGAATAACGATTGCTCTTTTTCCCGTCGCTGAATGTGAGCGTGTGATCGGGATTTTTAGCGAGCCAGTTAGATGATGGATAAAAACGTATACGCACAAGAATTTTTGCGTCAGGATTGTTTTCTATTATTGCTTTAAAATCTTTATGAAGTGCTGTGTAATCTGGTTTCGAGCCGTCTTTAAGTTCGTAAAATGGTTCTACATTTATTGGAAATGTAATTATGTTTACACTTGCATCGCGAGCTAAACGTACTTGTGGTTCTATGTACGACTTGTGCTCTATTGGCAATTTGTTGTATTGCCCATTCTCATTGTATAGCAAAGCATATTTGAAATATCTGTCGATATCGCCATCGCATTTTGTGCGAATTCTTACATTGTATGCAGTGTTTGCATTTAGGTTTATGTCTTTAAAATAGACATAAAAATCTTTCATTGATGAAGATTTTTTTACTTCGATTCTCAATGCACCTTTTGATGCACCTTTTGTTTTTTCATTTCTTAATTCAAATGGAAGATTTGTTTTGTTTGTATCGATACCTTCGCAAATGTATGCTACGCGATTATCGATAGTAGGAGAGTCGAAATTTATATCGTAAACCTTTTTGCCCGAAGTTTTTTCTGTTATTTCAAATTTTGAAATCCAATAAGTGTGTGGAACAATTTTTGATCTCTTTGTTTTAAAGTGAGCTTCAATGTTGTTAATATTTTTAGACAATGCTGGGATTGAAAATTTAATGGTATGCCATTTAGGTTTTAATTGATTACAGTAAATTGTTCCTGGCATAAAAGGAGAAGGACATACATATAACATTCTTGCTCTTTCGGGGCTTCCATCAATCGTTATGCGTGGAACACCATTTACATCTTTAACCTGGCTGACAGTTTCTTTGCCAATTAAGGGTAGGCAAAAAAACGCCATAAATAATATAATAGATAGCTTTTTTATTCTCATGCAAGTTCTCTCTAATATAAATATAAGGCAAATGCAAGCATTGTGTGAAGTATTCTACTTCATAAATCACAACAATTAACATTTGCCTTAAAAATTTATGAAAAATATATTACTAGCTTCAGTGCCATCAAAGGCAAGAGTATTAGCTGTAGTTAATGTTGCCCCCCCATGTGGAACCAGTGGCACTCCACAATGCAGGAGAAGATTTAGTTCCCAAATCTTGCATCTTAACGGTTTGCCCATAAACAGAAGCAATTGAGAACAATATTAGAGTTGTTGTTAGTGTTTTTTTCATAATTTTATCAATTTATTAAAGAGAAAAAATAATTAAAGGAATGCAAATAAAAGTCAAAAATTTTTTCGGTTTTTTAGGTTAACTGTTTACTTGGCTATATTTCGATGTTTGTGGGTTTTTTTAGATTTGTTTGTGTAATTTTTTTCGCTCTTATTTATAATTTTAGACAAAAAGAAATCCCGACAGAACAAAAGTCAATCGGGATTTCTTTTTGCTATGAATTAGAGGCAGACTCTTGATGGCAAGAATTCTGAACGATACTCGTAAAGTGATCGAATATAGTTTCAGAGCATTGGATAGGCTTAGCAAAATGCCAAAGGATAGGCAATTTTCAGCATTGAAAAGGCTACTAAAAGTGTCCAACACTTGCCCTAAAAAATGAGGGTTTTTAGGGCCAAAATCGCTTATTTTGGGCATCATTAGGAGGGCCTTAACGCGAACTTGCGTTTGACACTTGTTTTTCACAAGTCGCGTAGCGATATGCAGACAAAAGAAAAATGCGAACAGTGTCAACACAGTTCGCATTTTAAATTTTATACGGAGAGGATGAGATTCGAACTCACGGTAGGGGTTTAAAGCCCTACACCGGTTTAGCAAACCAGCGCAATCGGCCACTCTGCCACCTCTCCTTTTGAAAACACATATAACACATTATTTTTTTATTTAGTGCAAGAAAAAATTTTATTTGTCTTAAAAAATATCGTTTTTATTTGCAAAAAATACCGTTTCTATCTTACTTTGAACTATCGGATGAAACGTAAATTCACAATTCCTGTTTTTTTATTTGTATTCCTCATTTGGTTGTGGGGCGTCTATATTGAGCCTTATTGCATGCTCAATATAAAAAACCAAGACGTATACATAAAAGATTTTCCCAACGGATTCGAAAACATTAAGATTGCAGTTGTCGCAGATATTCATGCAGGTAATTGGTTTTTAGAACACAAACGAACTAAACGTATTCTTGATGCTGTAAATGCTCAAAATCCCGATATTATTCTATTCTTAGGCGACTATACAAATGGATATTTCTACCAGTCTTCGCTCAACAAAGATGAGCTACAAAAATACTTATCGCAATTCAAGGCTAAAATTGCAAAGCTTGGGATTTTAGGTAATCACGATGCTCTTCTCGGCGATAAATACATTTCTGATGTCTTAAAAAATGCTGGAATTACTCCAATTATAAATTCCAACGAAAAAGTTTCTACAAAGTATGGAGATATTTATATTGCAGGTATTGCTGATCCGCAATCTATGAGCTATTCGTATCGAGATTCTTTACGCAACATTCCTGAAAAAGCTCCTATCATTTTTTTGACTCACAATCCCGCAGTTGCTCGTGAAATCCCTCATAGAGTAGATTTAGTTTTAGCAGGGCATACTCATGGCGGTCAAATTCGTTTACCTTTTTGGGGGAATCTTTTTCCCATAAAAGAAGTCCCTAGAGAAAGAGTCGCAGGCTTAAGTTATTTCAACAATCACACCGTATACACTTCGATGGGATTGGGTACTAGTAGATTCCCTGTAAGGTATTTTTGTATTCCTGAATTTACTATTTTGAGAATTTATCCGAAAAAATAGTTAATCCAGTTTTTCAATGAGGAAATGTGTTTTAGGCTTCTTAGTTCTTGTGTTATCGGCGAACGTTTTTGCAGAACGCCGAAACTACTTTATAGAGCCGACTTTTAATGAAACAACAGGCGAACCTTTCTCTTTAGGCGAGGAATACAAAAATAAAATTGGTACACGAACTTATCCTTGGGATTTAACTTTTCAGGAGTGGTTCGATAGTCCTTATTTTATGCCAATGCGTCGCTATATTCTAGAAGAACGAGGCATAATTCCTACTGTTACATATCTGGGAAATTTTGCAGCAAATCCAACTGGTGGACGTTCGCACGGTGCGGCGGTTGCTAGCAATGTCAATATAGACTTAGCTATTGATTTTGGAAAACTTACCAATATGAAATTGCTCGAAGGTCTAACTTTTGGCAATGCTTGGTCTTGGCGTTTTGGCGACAATCTTTCTCGAGATAGAATAAACAATAATTTTACTGTTCAACAAGTTTATGGCGATGCTGTTATGCGTTGTCAGGCAATGTATTTTGGATATCACAAAAATTTAAATGACGATTGGAATATTCATTTGAAGTTAGGACGATTTGCTGCTGCCGATAACTTTATGTCGAAGCCTATCTATTGGTTATACCAAAACAACGCATTTGATGGAAATCCAGTTGGCGTATTCAAACAACAAAAATGGAGTGCGTATCCAACTGCTACATGGGCCGCATTTGCACGCATAAACTATGTAGATGGTCAATATTTCAAAGCAGGTGTTTATAAAATCAATACACAAGAACAAGATAATCCACATAAGCATGGTTTGGATTGGAGCTTTGAAGGCGATGGCATTAATGCAAATTTTGAATTAGGATGGGATATTAATCACGATGATAGCGGTAAGTCGCCTGCTAATATTTCAATCGGGATTGCTGCAGATTGGTACAATGTTCCATATTTGAGCCAAAACAAAACTACCGATTTTAGTTATTCTGTTTATTTACAGGCTGACTATATGGTTTGGAATTTAGGAAATCCCAAAAAAGAATCTGATAGAGGCTCTTACATTCCACGCTCAAACGACAGTTATAGAGATTTACGCGGTCTGATTTTATGGGGTGTTGTTCAGTTTAATCCAAATAGTAATACTGCCGAGATGCCTTTATTTCTAAATGGTGGAATTTTATTCAATGCTCCATTCAAAGAAAGAGCAGATGATGTAGTATGTTTTGGTGTAGCTTATGGAAAATTTTCTGATAACTTGCCACAATCAGATTATCGTAGAGATTCTTACGAAATGATACTTGAATTGAATTACAAATTTCAAGTAAATAGATTTTTCTTTATTCAACCAAATATTCAATATGTGATAAATACCAATGGTGGCGAATATCCTAATGCTTTTGTCTTAGGGCTTCAATTCGGTTTAAATTTGTAGTGACTGTCGTTTGATATTTATTTCGACATTTGCAACATTTTTTCTATTGGAGCTAATGCTTTTTGGATAGTGTCGTTAGAAAGTTCTATTTTAGGTTCTAGATTTTCTAAACATGCCAATAGCTTTTCTAGGGTATTCATTTGCATATTTTTACAGTGCAATGCTGGTGAATTTGTCGCAGTTGCAGCTATAAAAGTTTTATCAGGAATTTCTTTTTGCAAGCGATGAATCATTTCAACGACTGTTGCAACTATGAATTTATCTGATGGGTTTTCTCGGCAAAATGATATCATTTTTTCTGTGCTACATACGCAATCCGCAACGTCTCGCACCGATTTTTCACATTCAGGATGTGCAAGTAGTGGGGCTCCAGCAAAGGCTCTTTTTAAGGCTTTTAAATCTTCTGCGTTATATTGTATATGGGCGGCACAATAACCATTCCACAAAATCATATCTCTGCCAGTTTGCTCTATAATCCATGAGCCTAAATTTTTATCGGGGGCAAAAATTATTTTTTGTTCATTTGGTATTTGTTTGACTATATCTAACGCATTACCGCTAGTACAGATAATATCACTCAACTCTTTTACTTTTGCACTGCAATTAATGTATGATATTACTATTGCATCGGGGTGCTTCTGCTTAAGAGTTGCAAGTTCGATTGGGTCGCATAGCTCTTCTAATGTACAGCCAGCTGCATGGTCGGGAAGTACCACCGTTTTGGTAGGATTTAAAATCTTGGCAGTTTCTGCCATAAAATCAACGCCTGCAAATGCAATTACATCAGCCGTTGTTTGTTTTGCTTGTCGCGATAATCCTAAAGAGTCTCCTACATAATCGGCAATTTCTTGAATTTCTCGGCATACATAATTATGAGCCAAAATCACTGCATTGCATTGTTTCTTAACTTCTAAAATTTGTTTTTGAATGTCGCTAAGTTCGCGTTTGGGAGAATTGTTTAATGGCGGATATACTATTGCTTGCATTTTTTTATATGGTTTATGGTTATAATTGTTGTTTAATAGAGAATATTGTCAAGCTATTGTAAAAGACAAACGTTTTTAATTTGTTACAATTTGACTTGAAATTTTTAGTTTTATCTAGAATATGTACCCATATGAAAGCCATAAAACCCTTATTATACACTGTGTTGTTTGTTTTGTTTTCTGTATGTACTTTTGCAGAAACAAAAAAATTAGGAGAATATGAAGTATCTTTAAAAGCATCAAAGTTAGATGCAATTTATAAAAAAGGAGAAAAAGCTGATTTTATATTGTCCGTAAAGAAAAACGGCAAAGATTTTTCGGGGGCAAAGATAGAATACTTGATTTCTAAAGATGGAGTTGCTCCATATTATAGAGGGCAGAAAACGATTGGTGCTATTGAGAAGTTTTCTACTTCGTTGAATGAGGCTGGCTTTATAAAGTGTAAAGTGGATATTCAATTCCCAGATAAAAAACAGAAGCTTTCTATGCTTGCAGGTGCAGGTTTTAGTCCGTTGGAAATACAACCTAGTTTACCTGTACCAAGTGATTTTTCTACGTATTGGAATGCTCAGAAAGATATCTTAAAGAAAATACCATTAAATATTGATATGCAGTTGCGTAACAATATATTGGTTAATGAAAAGAAAGTTCCAACCGATGTTGTCAATGCTATTGATATGTACATAGTAAAAGCTGATACGTTTAATGGCAAACTTGACGCTTATTTAACAAAACCAAAGAATGCAAAGCCTAAGTCATTGCCAGCTATAATTCTTCCTCATGGAGCTGGGGTGAAATTGAGTCGTTATGCTGGTTTTTTTGGTGCAGCCGCATGGGCAAAAAGAGGTTTCTTGGCGATAGATTTTAATGTTCTTGGTTTAGATTCTGATGCAAAAGACAAACTTAAAGAATTTCAAAAACAGTATAGGGGATATGCATGGGTAAATATGGATAATCGCGATACAAACTTTTTTCGTACCATGTATCTACGTCTATGTCGTGCTATGGACGTAGCAATGGCTCAACCTGAATGGGACGGAAAAACTTTAGTTATTTTCGGAACGAGTCAAGGCGGTGCTCAAGCTCTTGGTGCAGGTGGTCTATACAACGATAAAGTTACAATGGTTTGTTCGTTTGTTCCAGCCATTTGTGACCAAACAGGTTTTGTGAAAAATCGTGTAAATGGGTGGCCACATTACATCAAACCCAATAAAAATGGAATTTATGAAAATCCAGATATGAAGTTGGCTGAAGCTTTAAGATATATCGATGCTATGAATTTTGCATCACTGATAAAGGCTCCAACTGTTTTTGTTGTAGACCTCGCAGATCCAACTTGTGAGCCAACATCGTGTTTTGCTGCTTTTGCAAATATAAAAGCTCCTAAAATTCTTATAACAAATCCTGAGGCACGTCATTCTGTACCTAAAAAATGTTATGAAGATGTAGTTTCTAAGGTTGTAGAGCATGCAAAACAAATGAAAAAAAATAATTGAAATAATTTACCTAACATAAACAAAAATTAACAAAAGGAAAAACATGGCAAAAGTAGTATGTACAATTTGTGGTTACGTTATGGACTCGGATAATCTTCCAGAAATATGTCCACAATGCAAGGCTCCGCAGGCAAAGTTTGCAGCGGTTGATGAATCTAAAAAATTAGTATGGGCTGACGAACATCGCATTGGTGTGGCAAAAGGTCTCGATGCTGAAGTAGTTGAAGGTTTGCGTGCAAACTTTAATGGCGAATGTATGGAAGTAGGTATGTATCTTGCAATGAGCCGTCAAGCAGATCGTGAAGGATACCCAGAAGTAGCTGAAGCTTATAAGAGAATTGCATTTGAAGAAGCAGAACACGCTGCAAAATTTGCTGAACTTTTAGGCGAATGCGTAGATGCTGACACAAAGAAAAACCTTACAGTTCGTGTAGATGCAGAACATGGCGCAACGGCAGGTAAATTAGCGTTGGCAAAGCGAGCAAAAGAACTCGGGTATGATGCAATTCATGATACTGTTCATGAAATGTGCAAAGACGAAGCTCGTCATGGTTCGGCATTCTTAGGTTTGCTAAATCGTTATTTTAAATAATTTTTAGACGCACACAAGTGCTCAATTTTTTATTTGTTTTTTTATTAAAGGCGTTTTTTAAAAACGCCTTTTTCGTTTGGTCTTTTCGAGATTTATGTTTTGCTTGATTGTAATCAAATAATTTCTATCATAAGTTGCGATGAAAATTTTACATTACAATTGTGTTTCGGGAATCAGTGGAGATATGAATTTATCTGCACTGATAGATATGGGTGTAGATGAAACTAAACTAGTTTCTGAGTTGAAAAAACTTAATTTAGATGATTGGCATTTTTCTTCTGCTAAGGCTCAAAAACAAGGTATATGGGGTACACAAGTTTCTATATTATGTGCAGGTGGAACTACTGATTTATCCGATACAAATAATCATCAACATCATTGTAATCATTCTCATTCAGATGAGTCTAGTCATTGTTGTCATGAGCATTCAAGTGACAAAGACGAATGTTGTGGAGCGTATTCTCATAAGCAGAGCACATCAGAGCATTGTTGTTGTGATCACCATAAACATCATCACAATAATAGCGAGCATCATCTCACACATCAACACGGAAGAAGTTTTGCCGATATAAAAAGTATGCTTTTGCAAAGCACGCTTAGTGATTTTGTAAAAGAAAAGGCTATAAAGATTTTCGAGACATTGGCAAAAGCCGAAGCTTTTATTCATAACAAAAGCATTGACGATGTTCATTTTCATGAAGTAGGAGCAGTTGATTCAATCATTGATATTGTTGGCTCCGCCATCTGTTTAGAGATTTTGGGGGTTGAAAAAATTACAGTTGGTTCAATCGAACTTGGAGGAGGTGTCGTAAAGTGTGCACATGGTTTGATGCCTGTTCCAGCTCCTGCCACTGCGGTTTTGGCAACTGGTTTTGTATGTTCGGTAGGAGGCGTAAATCATGAGGCAACCACTCCTACTGGCATGGCATTTCTATCTGCTTTAGCAGAAAATATGTCGCAACCTAAGGGAAAAATTATTGCTAGAGGTATCGGGATAGGACAACGCGATTGTTCAGAAAGGGCAAACGTTTTACAAGTTATTTTACTTGATAGTGATGAATGTTCTAATTCTGAAAAAATGTTTATTGTATCTACAAATATTGATGATATGACTAGTGAAGCAGTGTCGCATTTATGTTCAAAGCTTTTTGATGCTGGTGCAGTCGATGTATGGCAACAAAGTATAGCTATGAAAAAATCGCGTATGGCAGTACAAGTGTCTGCACTGGTGTATCCTGAAAAATTGTCTGAATTAGAAAAAGTATTTTTTAGGCATTCAACTACTTTAGGTTTTAGGATAGTAGAAATTTTACGTAAAAAGCTAGGTCGCGAAAATATCGAATTTAAATCGTCGTTGGGAGATGTTCACATAAAGTGTGCCGATGGCAAAATAAAAGCAGAGTTTGAAGACATCGTAAAACTATCAAATTCTTCTAATTTATCTTTTATCGAGATAAAAGAAAGGGTCGAAACTGAATTCAAAAATCGATAGGCTTAGAGAATACATATTCTCTTTAAAAAATGTTGTAGTATGTCTTTCTGGTGGAATAGACAGCAGTGTGTTATTGCGTTTTTGTGTAGATGTTTTAGGAAAATCAAACGTAAGTGCATTTGTTGGAATAGCTCCATATATGATACCATCAGAAATAGATTTTGCAAAATCACTTTGTCAAAAGTTTGGTGTTGAGCTTATAGAATATGATGTAAGTGTTGAGTCTATTATGAAGTCTAATCCTCAACAGCGATGTTATTTTTGTAAAGAGAATATTTTTTCTTCTGCCTGCAATGTGGCAAGACTCAGAAATATTGCAGTTGTTGTAGATGGTACGAATTTTGACGACCTTAACGAACATCGTTTAGGTGAATTTGCAAAAATCAAATTTGGCGTAAAAAGTCCATTTGCTGATTGTAATTTCACAAAGACAGATGTTCGTAATTTGGCAACTTACTTGAATTTACCAGAATTAAACTCTAAACCATCTGCAACGTGCTTAATGACTCGTTTTCAAACAGGAATGAATGTTACTGTTGATGCATTAAATATTGTTGCATCGGCAGAAGTATTTATAAAGTCATTGGGTTTTAATGTTGTTAGAGTACGCAATTATAAAGGTCATTATGAAATTCAAGTTGGCATAGATGAACTTAATAAACTGAAAACATCAGAAATTCTAAAACAGATAGAAACTTATTTTTATTCGCAAAAAATTGAAGATTTTTCAATAGCAGAAAATGGGTATCAATTTGGTTGTATGCAGAAAGGAAATTAAAAATGCAAGTGCGTGAAGTATTAGAAAAATTACACTCTGGAGAAATTTCGGTCGATACTGCATCTGAGATGTTAAAGAATATGTCTATTGCTGATTTAGGACATACAAAATTAGATATTGATAGAACTTCTCGTACTGGTTTCGGAGAAGTGATTTTTGCACAGGGGAAAACTCCATCGCAGTTGATTGATATTTTTTCTGAACTCAAAAGTAGAGGTGTAGATGTGCTTGCAACTAGAGTTTCGTCGGAAGCTATTGAAGTGTTGTCGGCAAATTTCGATAATCTAGAAATAGATGGTTCGGCTAAGACTGTGATTATGCGTTGTAATAGTAAAATACAATTTCAGGGTCTTATAGCTATTGTTACAGCTGGAACATCTGATATGTTTGTTGCCCAAGAAGCTAAAATTGTTGCAGAGTTCTTTGGTTGTAATGTAGAGTGCTTTTATGATTGTGGCGTTGCTGGTTTACATAGATTGATTTCAAATATAGATGAAATTAGGAAAGCCAATGTTGTAATTGCAATAGCAGGAATGGAGGGTGCTTTGGCGTCAGTTTTAGCTGGTTTAGTCAAAGTTCCAGTTATAGCAGTTCCAACTTCTGTGGGATATGGTGCAAATTTCGAGGGTCTTAGTGCATTGCTTTCAATGATAAATTCGTGTGCAAATGGTGTGAGCGTTGTAAATATT